>NZ_NVQC01000015.1 GCF_003044035.1 Candidatus Methylomirabilis limnetica | reverse complement strand
CGGGAAAGAGGAGGGCGGAGGCGACCGCGTGATGGCCCTTCATGACGGGGAAGCCGATGGCGGCAAGGACGCGCCCGTTGGGCGCACAGGTGATCTGGTA
The DNA here is from genome assembly GCF_003044035.1 of Candidatus Methylomirabilis limnetica. Classification (NCBI taxonomy): domain Bacteria; phylum Methylomirabilota (SeqCode); class Methylomirabilia (SeqCode); order Methylomirabilales (SeqCode); family Methylomirabilaceae (SeqCode); genus Methylomirabilis (SeqCode); species Candidatus Methylomirabilis limnetica. The sequence goes on along the minus strand of NZ_NVQC01000015.1, from coordinate 155,428 downwards.
CGTCTGCGGCAGCGCACTCTCCAGGATGGTCCGACAGACCGCAGTGATCTCCTGGGACGGATCGCCGTGCAGCAGGTGGGCGGCGGCTCGATTGAGCACGAGGAGACGCCCCTGGTCGTCGAGCACCAGCAGGCCATCGCTCAGGTGATCTGCGGCCGCGACGATGAAGGGCCCTAAGAGCTTCTCGGCGGCGTGGTGCCGATCAAACGGATCAGGACGCTGCGACGGCGTAAGGAGAGAGCCTGGCAGCAGTTCAACCACCAGATCGCTCTTGACGTGGGTACGGCAGAGCAACACGTGGCCTTGGGCCTGCTCTGCAGCCGAGAGGATCGGGCGCGGCTGCTCGACCCGGTGGATCTGGCCACTGTGGACCATGGCCTTACACCCGCCGCAGTCGCCCTCCGCACAGCGGGTATCGACGAGGCGCAGCCCCTGCCGGAGCGCGTAGTGCAGGATCGGCTCGGTCGCCTCACACTCAATCGTGATCCCCAGCGGTTCAAACCGCACCGTGCGCTTTAGCGTCATCCTGCCGTGTCCCCTCTATGTGCGCCTGCCCCTCGTGCCTGTCACCGGGCACATGTAGCAAGCTAGCAACTCTCGTTCCACTTTTCTGTAGGGGTGGCTGAAGCAGGCTGGGGGCGTTCTGCCTCACATAGTGCGCAAGAGTCCCATTTCTTCGAGCAGCCAGAAGGGATGGAACTAATTCGCTCACGAGGGATGGTAGCCCAAGAACAGCGATTGAAAGTTGTCATTGCGAACGAAGTGAAGCAATCTCGCATTGTTGCATTGAGATTGCCACGCACCCTACGGGTACTCGCAATGACGGGAGGAAGCGAGTGGTTGCGAAGTCTATCGCTGTTCTTGGGGGCAGTATGGAGGTTGACCAGCCTCCTGAGAAGAGATTAGAATGCTAGCTGTTCTCCGCCTGGTCTAAGTGGATGTCAAGAGCGAGGCAGTGAATGGGACCACCTTTATCATGAGAGTACCTGCGGAGGACGTCTGCGGATGAGGGAAAGGACAGGATGCCGAAGCTAGGTCGAGTGCTCGTGATCGTTGACGAAGTGGACATGATCGAGAACTGCGTCAAGCTTCTCACCCGCTTTGGCTACGAGGTGGTGACTGAGGCCGATGGCAGTAAGGCAGCCACGCTGTACGAGCGGGAGAGGCCCGACCTGGTCCTCACCGACCTTCGGATGCCGGGCCTTGACGGCCCGGGCGTCCTCCAGGCGGTCCAGGCCATCGATGCCGAGGCCACGGTGATCCTGATCACCGCCTTTGCCACGATCGAGACCGCCGTAGAGGCGATCAAAGAGGGGGCGTTCGATTATCTACCCAAGCCGTTCTCGGCTGATCAACTTAAGGTGTGTGTCGAGCGGGCGATGGGCCAGCGTCGTTTGCGGGAAGAGAACCGACGGCTCCTGGAGCGGCTCACCGAGACCCATCGCTTTGACAACATCATCGGCAGGAGTCTGTCGATGCTTCAGGTCTTTGAGACCATCAAGAAGGTCGCGAAGAGCGAGGCCAATATCCTGATCATCGGTGAGACAGGAACCGGCAAGGAACTGATCGCCAGGAGCCTCCATGCCAATAGCCGCCGGGCGGCAGGCCCTTTCATCCCCGTTGATTGCGTCTCGCTTCCCGAGAACCTGCTGGAGAGTGAGCTGTTCGGGCACGAGAAGGGCGCGTTCACGGGGGCGCAAGCGACCCGTCCCGGGTTGTTTGAATTCGCAAGCGGTGGGACCATCATTCTGGACGAGGTAGGCGACATCAGTCTGAATTTGCAGGCCAAGCTGCTGAGGGTCCTGCAGGAACGCCAGGTACGACGGGTCGGGTCAAACCGGATCATCGAGGTGGACGTACGCGTCATCTCCGCTACGAACCACGACCTGGCCCAGGCCGTTGCTACTGGTAGCTTTCGGGAAGACCTCTACTATCGCCTGAACGTGATCTCGCTTCCACTGCCGCCCCTGCGAGATCGCACGGGAGATATCCAATTGATCGCGCATCACTACCTCACAAAGTACGCAGCCGGCAGCGGGAAGGAGGTCACGGGCATCACGTCAGAGGCTATGCGGCTCTTAGAGGCGCATCGCTGGCCTGGAAACGTCCGTGAGCTGCAGAATGTGATGGAGCGAGCGGTAGTCCTGGCCGAACATGAGCTGGTCCGGCCACAGGAGTTGCCGGAGCACATCCGAGTAAAGGCCGAAGTCGTCTCGACGCTCTCGCCAAACGAACTGCCGCTCAAGCAGGCAAAAGAGGTGTGGGCCGGTTCGTTTGAGCGGGACTATCTGATCCAGCTCCTCAAGCGGCATGACGGTAATATCTCGCAGGCCGCGAAGGCTGCGTGCGTGGACCGGAAAACGGTTCATCGCCTCATGAAGAAGTACGGGATCAAGCTTTCGTAGCGGTCCGGCGTGCAGGGTTATTTGGCAATAGTCATTCCCCCCCAATTTCCCCTTACCACCCCTGCATCGAAAACCATTCACGCTGTATCTGTCTTATGTCACAAGTGGATATCCCTGTTCATTTCGTTGAGGGGCGATACCCCGCGGCTTGCCGCGAGTTCGTCATGCCGGCGGAAGCCGGTATCCAGAGGGCCCGACTGGATTCCCCCGTATCAAGTACGGGGCAGGCTTGTCAAGCACGGAATGACGGGCCAGAACAGAAGACGATACCCCGCGGCTTGCTGCGGGGTAGTTCATGATCTGTTGCTATTATCGTTTAGAAAGTGTCCCGCTCCGTCCTGAAATCTCCCGTCCCCCCCCCTTTTTCGAAAAGGAGGGTTGGGGGAGGATTTGTGGAATGCTATTTGCCAAATGGGTTAAACCATTATACATTGGTAGCATGAAAGCGACGGTCACCATCGACAAGGCGGGCCGCGTCGTCCTGCCCAAGACACTTCGTGATGAACTTCACCTTGCTTCCGGAGACACTCTGGACCTTACGGTGGAGGGCGAGCGGGTAACGCTGTGCCCCCGGCGGACAGCCCCACCCTTGCAGAAAGAACGCGGTGTCTGGGTGTTCCGCATCGGCGAGCCCCTCATCGCTGCGGAAACGCGTGAAACCCTTCGCAGCATCCGGGAACAGCGCGCCCACCGCGACGCCGGTAAGTTCAGGTGAAGGTCTTTCTCGATACTTCCGTGCTGGTTGCCACGTTTTACGGCGATCATGAGCACCACGCTCCAAGCATCGACCTCTTCTTGCGCTTCGGCAAAAAGGACGCCTGCTGCGCGGCGCACAGTCTTGCTGAGGTTTACGCGACCCTCACCGGAATGCCTGGGAGGCGGCGGGTGGGAGGCGACACCGCGCTTCTTTTCCTCAGCGACGTCCGCGAGCACTTGACGCTCGTCTCCCTTGATGAGTGCGAGTACTTCCAGTTGGTCGAGGAGGCTGCGTCGCTGAATCTCGCCAGCGGCGCGATCTATGATGCCCTGCTCGGCTATTGCGCGCTCAAAGCCCAAGCTAAAACTCTCTACACTTGGAACACCAAGGACTTCCTGCGGCTGCCCCCAGCCATCGCCGGGCGCGTTCGGCAGCCCGATCAATGATCGGTGGTTGTCCACTACCCAACCCTGCCCCACATCTTACCCCAAGAACAGAGATAGGAAGTTGTCATTGCGAACGAAGTGAAGCAATCTCGCATTGTTGTACTGAGATTGCCGCGCACCCTGCGGGTGCTCGCAATGACGCAAGGAGTCGAGGGGTTGCGAAGTCCATCGCTGTTCTCGGGTCTTGCCTTTTCCCTTGACAGAATGGGCCTAAGTGATTGAAGATATGCTCCTGTAATTGTGAAGCTGGGAGAAGATTTAGGCACGTAGCTCAGGGGGAGAGCGCTTGCTTGACACGCAAGAGGTCGGCGGTTCAAGACCGCCCGTGCCTACCATTGTGCATGACACCCGATGTTGCCGCGGGTAGAATCATCTGGTCAGAGAAGGGCATCACAACGGCATGATGCCCTTCTCTGTATTGAGAACGGACACACAGAGTGAGTGAGATCCAGACACAATCGATCGTTGTCACCCTGGACGACGGACGGCGATATGATTTCCCGCCCAGCGTGACCGTGCTGGATGTGCTGGAGGTCGTGGATCCGGCGGCCAAGAAGGAGACGATCGGGGCGAACGTCAATGGGCGTCTTGTCGATCTGGGTAGTCTCATCGATCAAGAGGCCCGGGTGAAGTTTATCACCGCCACCTCTGCAGAAGGGCTCTCGATGCTCCGGCACAGCGCCGCCCACCTGATGGCAGCCGCTGTACAGCAACTTCTGCCCGGCTCACAATTTGCCATCGGTCCGGCGATTCAGGATGGCTTCTACTATGACATCGAGCCCACTCGTCCGCTCACCCCGGACGATTTGCCGGTCATTGAGGCCAAGATGCGCGAGCTGTCGGGGCAACGGCTCCCGTTCGCCAGGCTTGAGGTTCCACTGGAAGAGGCGATTGCGAAGGTGACGGCACTGAACCAGCCGTACAAGGTGGAGCTCCTGGAGACCATCCAAGGCCGGGCGATGGCGTGCGCGAAAGCCGCCGAGCAGGATGAACTGGCGCACGAGTTAGACCCCGCCGCAGAGCAGGTCAGCTTCTACACCACCGGCGGTTTTGTCGATCTCTGCCGTGGCCCACACGTGCTCGATACGTCGGTGATCCGCTTCTTCCGACTGACCCATTTGGCAGGCGCCTACTGGCGTGGTGATGAGCGGCGACCGATGTTAACCAGAATCTATGGGATCGCCTTTCCGACCCAGGATGCGCTTGAGGCACACCTGCTTCTCCTGGAGGAGGCGAAACGGCGGGACCATCGACGCCTGGGCCGCGAACTGGACCTCTTCAGCGTGGATGATGAGGTTGGCGGCGGACTGATCTTATGGCATCCTAAGGGGGCGTTAGTCCGAAAGCTGATTGAGGATCTGTGGCGTCAGGAGCATCTCAACAACGACTACGATCTCGTCTATACGCCGCACATCGGCCGGGTGAAGCTGTGGGAGACCAGCGGCCATCTTGACTTCTACCAGGAGTACATGTATCCGAAAATGGAGATGGAAGGGAACGACTATTACGTCAAGCCGATGAACTGCCCCTTCCATATCAAGATCTTTCAGTCCAAGGTCAGGAGCTACCGAGAGCTGCCGGTGCGGTTCGCTGAGTTGGGAACGGTCTATCGCTTCGAGCGCGTTGGCGTGTTGCATGGGCTCCTGCGCGTTCGGGGGTTTACACAAGACGACGCGCACATCTTCTGCACGCCGGCGCAGATGGTGGATGAGGTGGCTCGCGCCGTCAATTTCAGTGTCGCGTTCCTCGGTGCCTTTGGCTTTGATCGGTATGACGCCTACATTGCCACCCGGCCGGAGAAGGCGATTGGGGACCTGAAGCTCTGGAATGACGCAACCGAGGCGCTGCGCCAGGCAGCCGATCAGGCGGGGCTCTCGTATCAGATCGACGAAGGGGGCGGCGCCTTCTATGGGCCGAAGATCGATCTCAAGGTAAAAGATGCGCTGGGCCGCTCGTGGCAGTGTACGACAGTTCAGTTCGACTTTAATTTACCCGAACGTTTCGACATCACCTATGTCGGGGAGGATAACCGACCGCATCGACCCTTCATGGTCCATCGTGCGGTTCTCGGATCGCTGGAGCGATTCTTTGGGGTGTTGATCGAGCACCATGCAGGCGCCTTCCCAACATGGCTTGCGCCAGTGCAGGCCCGGCTGGTACCGGTGGCAGATCGCTTCCAGCCGTATGCCAAGCAGGTATCCGACCAGCTAAGAGCTACAGGGGTGCGCACGGAAGTAGACGTGCGGAATGAGAAGGTTGGCTATAAGATTCGAGATGCCGAAGTGCAGAAGATCCCCTATATCCTTGTAGTAGGAGAAAAAGAGAGTACACTAGGCACCGTCTCGGTGCGGAAGCGCGGTGGACTGGATATGGGCGTCATGCCGATCGAAGGATTCGTAGCCGCGATCCAAGAGGAACTCAAGCCAGCCGTGAAGACTACCGGGCTGGCTCAACATGAAGGAGGGAACGTCCATCAGTAGAAGTGTTCGGGTGAATGATCGGATTCGGGTCAAAGAGGTGAGGGTGATCAGTGCAGAGGGGGCGCAACTTGGCATCCTGCCGATTCAGGAAGCCCTCGATGCTGCCCTGAAACTTTCGCTCGACTTGGTGGAAGTGGCGCCGGACGCTAAGCCGCCTGTCTGCCGGATCATGAACTACGGGAAGTATCGGTACGAGCAGAGTAAGAAGGTACGGGAGGCAAGAAAGAAGCAGACGGTCGTCCAGATCAAAGAGATCAAGCTCCGGCCCAAGACCGAGGATCACGATTTTCAGTTTAAGGCCAAGCACGCCGAGCGCTTCTTGAAGGAGGGGAATAAGGCCAAGATAACCATGATGTTCCGAGGACGGGAAATGGTTCATATCGATCGCGGGAAGGTGCTCTTGGACCGCTTCGCAGAGGCGCTCAAAGAGGCCGCCATGATCGAGCAACGCCCCAGGCAGGAGGGTCGGAACATGGTGATGATCCTCACCCCCAAGCATTGATAGAGAGGAGCGACGGTGCCGAAGATCAAGACCCTCAAAGGAGCGGCCAAACGGTTCAAGGTAACGGGAACGAACAAAATTGCACGCCACAAAGCGGCGAAGAGCCACTTACTGACCGGTAAATCGAGAAAGCGGAAACGAACTCTGCGGCAGTCAGATCTGGTATCTAAGGCGGATACTGCCAGAATGCGGCGCCTGATCCCCTATCAGGGGAAGTAAATGGCGGGGGGCCAGGGCTAATCGAGGAGGTTGGGAGAATAGGATGCCACGCGCAAAAGGTGGTTTTAAGACAAGACAACGTAGGAACAGGGTCCTCAAGGAAGCGGAGGGATTCTGGGGAAAGCGGAGTAAGGCCTACAGGAGCGCGCAGGAGGCGGTCGATCGGGCGAGGCGGTACGCCTATCGCGACCGCAAGGCTCGCAAGCGGGACTTCCGCGGCCTGTGGATCATACGGATCAATGCGGCGGCGCGCCTGAGTGGCCTGTCGTACAGCGTTCTGATGGGTGGTCTCAAAAAGGCCGGCGTGGCTGTCGATAGGAAGGCCTTGGCCGATCTCGCCATCCATGATCCATCGACATTCAACAAATTGGCGGAGGTCGCGCGGGAGCAGGTGGCGGCCTAAGGACAATGCTGTTCACCTAGGCCCTCCCAACCGTTCGCCCTGAGCCTGTCGAACCGCTCATCACCAACGGCTCAAGTAAATCTACTGTGGGTTCGTTCCCCGCGACTTGTCGCAAGTTCGTCATACCGGCGGAAGCCGGTATCCAGAAGGGCCCGACTGGATTCCCCGTATCAAGTACGGGGCAGGCCCCGTATCCAGTACGGGGCAGGCGTGTCAAGCACGGAATGACTGGCCAGAACAGAAGACGATACTCCGGTTCATTAGTATTGGGCCTAAGGATCGCATAGTTGTGGACTGAGGTATGCCCCGACCCCGTGTCGGGGCTTTGTGTTATGGAGGAGAGGTGGAGGCGCTGAGGCAGGAGCTGGAGGATCTAAGAGCGGCGGCTCTCGATCAGATTCAGCAGAGCGCAGACGCGGCACAGCTCGAACGGGCGCGCGTGCATTTTCTCGGCCGCAAGGCCAGATTGACGGCGATCCTTCGGCAATTGGTTACGCTGTCGCCTCAGGAGCGGCCAGTGATCGGTCTGTTGGCCAACCAGGTTAAGCAAGCGATTGAAGCGAGCATTACAGCCCAGCGGGCGAGCCTGGAATCGATCCCAAGTGATGATGTGCTGGCAACAGACCAGATCGACATCACCCTTCCAGGGCGGCGTCCGACGTTGGGGCGCCTGCATCCCCTGACGCAGATCATGCGTGAGATCTGCCAAGTCTTCGTAGAGATGGGTTTCGCCGTCATCGAGGGGCCTGATGTTGAGTGGGACTACTATAACTTCGAGGCCCTGAACATTCCAGAGGATCACCCGGCCCGGGACATGTGGGACACCTTCTGGATTGATCCGGCAAGCATCTCGGTCGATAAACCAATGCTGCTCAGAACGCACACCTCACCGATGCAGATCCGAATCATGGAACAGACCAAGCCACCGATCCGCGTGGTGGTGCCAGGGACCTGTTATCGGTACGAAGCGGTGGACGCCAGCCACGAGAGTCAGTTTCATCAGATCGAAGGGCTGGCGGTCGATGAGGGCGTGACCTTCGCCGATCTGAAGGGGACATTGTATACCTTCGTTCAGCGCCTGTTTGGCAAAGACCGGAAGATCCGCTTTCGGTGTGACTATTTTCCCTTCGTCGAGCCGGGCGTCGATATGTCGATCGATTGTTTCCGCTGCAAGGGCGCGGGCTGCCGGCTGTGCAAGGAGAGCGGGTGGCTGGAGATCCTGGGCGCAGGGATGGTGCATCCGAATGTCCTGACGCGCGTTGGGTACGACCCGGCACGCTACTCCGGCTTCGCGTTCGGTCTAGGGCCAGCGCGCGTAGCCATGCTCAAGTACGGCATCGACGACATCCGCTTCTTCCACGGCAACGACCTTCGCTTCCTCCAGCAGTTCCCCTGAGAGATCATCTGTGCGCCTGATCGTTGGCCTCCACCTCTCTACGCCTCTCTGATCCCGCAGCATCAGAAGCTCTCGTCGGTCAAGGATTGCCAGTCTTCTCCTCTTCGCTATCGTAGTGCGTCATAAATCCCCTTTAGATTCCGTTCGTGGTGAGCTTGTCGAACCATGAGCGGAATCCCTCTGTCGAGATATTGGCGATTGTATAGGAAATAGGGACAGACACTATTGAGCCTGTCCCGCAAACCCCCGTTCACCCTTCGACATGCTCAGGGCGAACGGAATGGACATTAAAAAGATTGACGCTTTCCCGTTCGTGCTGAGCCAGTCGAAGCACAACAAGGGGTTTGCAGGATAGGCTCATGGCAAGACAAAACCGTCCGTTCTGGGGACCTTGGTAACAGTGTGGTTCTTCCGAAAATTGTAGGGGTTATACTGATCCCCTTGAAAAGTAGGCATGGGCTGTGACACACTGGGGCTACTCAACGAAGGGGAATAGTGGTTTGGCTTAAGGAGTGAGCGCGATGGAAAAGAAGCAACGGCAGTTTGCTCTCTGGTACTTCATAGCCGCCTTTTGGCTTGTGCTGGGGATTCACGAGTTCCTGATAGCCCGCCACACTGAGACCCTCTTGTACAGCGATTTCAAGGTACTCCTGAAAGCCAGCAAGGTGGAAGACCTGTCCCTCGGTGAGCGTATCATCTCCGGGCGGCTAAAGCGGGAGGGGCTCGAGGGGCTCCTCTCCAAAGAGAAGGTGGAGGAGATTCAACGGTTAGCCGATGGGGAGCATCGATTCGTGACCATCCGGGTCAGCGATCCGACCCTGATCCAGGAGCTGGAGGCTTCGAAGGTGCGTTTCGCTGGCGAGGTGGAGAGCACATGGTTTATCACCCTGCTCTCCTGGGTACTCCCTGCTCTGATCTTTGTTGGTGTGTGGGCGTTTCTCATGAAGCGGGTCGGAGGACCGGCGAGCGGTCTGATGGCGATTGGGAAGAGCAAGGCTAAAGTGTACATGGAGAAAGAGACTGGCGTGACCTTCGCAGATGTGGCGGGGATCGACGAGGCGCGTACTGAGCTGATGGAGATTGTCGAATTCCTGAAGACGCCCGAGCGGTACCGTCGGCTTGGGGGGAAGATCCCCAAAGGGGCCCTGATCGTCGGGGCCCCAGGGACCGGGAAGACGCTGCTGGCCAAGGCGGTGGCCGGGGAGGCAGGGGTCCCATTCTTTAGCATGAGTGGGTCGGAATTCGTCGAGATGTTCGTGGGGGTCGGGGCGGCTCGGGTGCGGGACCTCTTTGCCCAGGCTCAAGAAAAGGCCCCCTGCATCATCTTTATCGATGAGCTGGATGCTCTCGGAAAGGCTCGCGGGCTCAATCCGATGGGCGGACACGATGAACGCGAGCAGACCCTCAACCAACTGCTGGTGGAGATGGACGGCTTCGACACGAACAAGGGCGTGATCATCCTGGCCGCGACGAACCGCCCGGAGATCCTCGATCCAGCCTTGCTCCGCCCCGGGCGTTTCGACCGACACATAGCCCTCGATCGCCCCGATATCAGGGGTCGGGAGAAGATCCTCCAGGTGCATGCCAAGCCGGTCAAGCTCTCGCCAGAGGTTGACCTCTCGGTCATCGCCGCGAGGACCCCGGGGTTCGTGGGCGCCGATCTGGCCAACCTGGTGAACGAGGCGGCGCTTCTTGCTGCGCGGAAGGGCAAGGATGCGGTGGAGATGGCGGATTTCGATGAGGCGATCGACCGGATCGTGGGCGGCCTCGAAAAGAAGACCCGGGTGATGAATCCCGCGGAGAAAGAAACGGTCGCCTACCACGAGGCCGGCCATGCCCTGGTAGCGGAGTCCCGCCCTCGCGCCGACCGCGTCTCGAAGATCTCCATCATCCCTCGCGGTGTGGCCGCGCTCGGCTACACGCAGCAGTTGCCCACGGAGGATCGGTACCTGCTCAAAAGGGCCGACCTCCTTGATCGACTCGACGTGCTCCTGGGGGGTCGGGTGGCCGAAGAACTCGTTTTCGGGGACGTCTCCACCGGGGCCCAGGATGATCTCCAGCGGGCCACCGATATGGCCCGCCTCATGGTGACCCAGTACGGGATGAGCGAACATCTCGGCTTGGCGACGTTCGAAGAGCCGCGTGCCTCTGCCTTCCTCAATATCTCGAAGCCTCAGGGGGTACGGGAGTATAGCGAGCAGACTGCTCAGGCGATCGATGAGGAGATCCGGAAGCTCCTGGACGATGCCCACACCCGAGTCGAGCAGACGCTTGCCGCCAGACGCGGCGAATTGGACGCGCTTGGCAAGCTGCTACTGGAAAAGGAGGTGGTCGATCGGGAGGCCCTGACGCAGTTGCTTCAGCCCCAGAAGTCCTAGGGGCCCAGATCCCGGCTGAGAGCTGACCTCATCTAACGCGGGAATTCACGTTCAGAGAGCGGACGTGATGTCGGTTTTGTTGAAATCCTCACCCTTAAAGAGGAGCGACTCGCCGGTGACCTTGGCGAGCGCATAGGCGAAGCAATCGCCGAAGTTCAGGCCGGCCGGATGCCGGCCCTTCCCGAAATCCGTATAGGCCTGCCGCGCCACGTGCGCCTGCTCCTCAGTCACGGCTTCGATGGCGATGCCGGCGCGCCGGAAGAAGGCGTCTAACTGCCGGCTGCCGCTCTCAGTAGTTTGCGCTTCGACGACGATCGCCACTTCGACGAAGTTGGCGGCGGACATTCGGCAGACATCGGCCCGGGCGAGCGCGTGGGCATAGGTGTCGGCGTCGCGCTCGTTAAACAGAATCGCGAGTACTGCTGAGCTGTCTACGATCATCGCGGCACCCCGCGCTCATCATATAGTAGGGCGCCATGGTCCACGGGTCTGCCTTTGAGCGTGCTGGCGCAGCGGCGGCCAATGGCGAGGAGGTCGGCGACGGTGGCGTCGGGTTTGCGCTGTCGGCGGATACGTTCCAGGCGTTCGCGGATCGCTTCCGTTACCGCATGGGTCATCGTCTCGCCTGTTTCCTTGGCCAGGATTTGCGCGAGGGTGTGGGTCGCGGGGTCCTTGATGTTTAGGGTCATCGTATCCTCCTTAGCAGATTATTTTCTACCCGTCTTTATTATGACTTAGAATTCGGCTGTGGGCAAGCCCGAAGTTGTGAATTGAGAATGGATGGCCCAATGATCGCGTCCTATCAGCGGCTGAACAGATTACCGCTGCTGGGACATCCAGCTTCTTATTGGGGCATGCGTGTCCCACATCCCTGTCCTTTAGTTTTCAAGTGGTTACCCCGCTTCTCTGACTTCGGGCTGGGGTAGTTCGTCCCAGCCTAGCGCTGGGGTGCCAGGGCATGCCTTCAGACGTCAGCGACTTTCGGGAAAGAGATCTCATCGTTTCAATGAGTTAGGCGAGGCGCTGGAACGGCAGGGATCGTGGGGTCGTTGGCACCGGAATTGCTCCCACATAAGCTGACGGCTGTTAGCTGATGGCTATCAGGGAGAAGGGCCGGCATTATGAGTGGTCAGCGGAAGGTTTTGATCGTCACGTCAGAGTTATCGATTCGGCAGCAGATCCTCAGCCGCGCATCGGCGAAGGGGTATCAGGCCGTTGCTGTCGAGAGATGCTGTGATGCGTTACTGGCCGTTGTCGAGCAGAACGTCGGGCTGGTGATTATCGATCTCTCGATAGATGAGCCTGCTGGCGTGAAGACCGTTGAGATTCTCCGAAAGATTCGGCCTCGCTTGCCCCTGATTGTCTTGTCGGGTGACCGGTCGCTCGAAGCGGGTCGCCAGGTTCTTCAACATGGTGTCTTCTATTATCTGCTCAAGCCTTTTGATTGTGATGAGCTCGATCAGATTGTCCAGATCGCCCTGACCTCCAACAAGCAACGGGCCGCAGGACCTGGCCTGAGCCCAGTCGAAGAGATGGAGCAGGGGACTCAAGAAGTGAGGCTGGTGACGAGAGGGGAGGGGTGACATGACGGCAGTCCGGCGTGCCGTGAACATCGGCATCTTGGCGATGGCAACGCTGCTGATCATTCGTTCGGATGCGCTCGCGCACGGGGTAGGTGTGCGCGGTACGCAGACGCTCTATGTCGCAAATGAGGGCTCGGATACGGTCTCGGTTATGGATGTCGGGTCAATGAAGGTGACCAGCACCATTGCTGTGGGCTCTGGCCCGCAGCATGTCGCAATCAGCCCGGATCGGCGTTATGCCTTTGTCGCGTGTAGCCGTTCGGCTGAGGTCTGGATTCTGGCCTTGCCCACGCACGCCGCCACTATAGTGCCCAATGCTACCGGCCCAGGGGGCCAGACTGTGTTTGGATCCGGCGCGACCTATGCCTACGTTACCAATAGTCTGTACAGTCGCGTCACGGTGATTGAGACTGCCACCGGAAAGAAGGTTGCGATGATCCCGGTTGGAGAAGCGCCGACCACGATCGGCATCTCCTCGGATGGTAGCCGCGCCTATGTTCCAAGCGAGCGATCCAGTACCGTTGCCGCGCTGAACCTTTCACTGAATGTCGTTGCGGCGGAGCTACCGGTCGGCGTGAGGCCATATGCCGTCGAGATCTCTCCTGATGGCAAATTCCTGCTGGTCTCCAGCGCCGATTCAGACACCGTTACCCTCATTGAGACCGCAACTCAGAAGCCGTTGCGCAGAATCCCCGTCGGTGACGACCCGCATCACGTGGTGTTCGGCCCCGGTGGGGCCTTTGCGTACGTGATCAATAGAGGCTCGGACAACCTCAGCGTTATCCAGATGGCGAACCATCAGGTGGTGGCGACAATCCCCGTGGGGAAGGAACCAAGCGACGCCGATATCACCCCATCCGGTCACTACATCTATGTGACCAATACGGGAGGGGGCGACGTGACGGTCATCTCAACGCGAACCAGCACCGTGGTAGGGACGATCCCTGTAGGGACCCATCCCCACAACATCGTCATCTCGGGCGACGGGCGGTACGCCTTTGTGGCTAACAACGGATCGGACGATATCTCCGTGATCAACCTGCTGTCCCAGGAAACGGTAGGGCGAGTGCCTGTCGGCAAGCGCCCACTTGGGATGGCCTTATGGTGAGGAGCAGAGACTATTCAGGTAGATAGGCTGAAGGCTGAAGGCTTTTAGGGGTAAGTCATGCGTGACCACACAACAAAGTCGTAGAAACCGAGAAGGTCTTGAATGGCTTGATTCGTGCCTTGCGAGATCATTTATAGCCTTCAGCCTTCAGCCTTCAGTCTAAACACCTAAGTAGTTATGAGGAGAAACAGATGACGCAGCTTTCAGAGATCATGAATCGGACGCTGGTCACCGTGGACACGCACGCCTCTCTGCGCCAGGCCCAGCGAATCCTTGATCGGCATAACATCCGCCATCTGTTTGTGATGGACGGCAAGCGTCTGGTTGGGATCGTCACCGATCGCGATCTTCGAAAGGCTGCTCCCTCCTCCAAGTCGCCCTTGACGACCAGTGAGCGCGAGGAGTTCATGGACGAGTTGAAGGTAGTGGAGGTCATGTCGCGGAAGCTGATCGAGGCCTCCCCTTCAACCACTGTGCGGGAGGCAGCGAAGGTAATGGTCCGGGAAAAGATCGGCTGCCTGCCGGTGGTGGATGGCAATGCACTGGTTGGGATCGTGACCGAGATCGATCTCCTCGATATACTGGTTCGGGGAGAGGGGACGTCATGACCGGCGAGCGGTTTCCTTTTCCAGGCATTCCGGCCACAGGAGACGGCTCGGCGGCAGTGGTCTGGGTAGACTCGCATATTACGCAGGGTGCCTGCGCCTATCCGATCACCCCATCCACCAACATGGGGAGCGGGTACCAGGCGGAGGTCGCGAATGGCACACGCAACCTCTGGGGCGAGCCACTCTTCTTCCTCGAGCCCGAGTCAGAGCATAGCTCTGCTTCCTCATGCGAGGGTTTTGCCCTGGCCGGTGGGCGAGTCTCGAACTTTACCTCCGGTCAGGGGCTAGTCCTGATGAAGGAGGTTCTCTACACCATTTCCGGAAAGCGGCTCCCGGCGGTCTTCCACATCGGCGCCCGCGCGCTGACCTCTCAGGCTCTGAACGTCCACGCGGGTCACGATGACGTAATGGCCGTGGCGGATGTGGGCTGGGGCATCCTCTTCGCAAAGAACGCTCAAGACGTGGCCGATCTGGCGCTGATCGCCCGCCGCGTCGCCGAGGAGGGGGAGACCCCTTTCATGACTGTGCAGGACGGCTTTCTCACCACGCACACGATTGAGAATCTCCTGCTTCCGGAACCGGAGCTGATGAAGGAGTTCATCGGAGACCCGTCTGCCGGCACGCGCCTGCGCAACCTCATGAACCCGTCGAAGCCGATCATGATCGGGGTCGTGCAGAATCAGGACAGCTACATGAAGGGAAAGATTGCCCAGCGGTTCTTCTACGATCGTCTTCCGGAGATTGTCGAGCGGGTGATGGAGCAATATTACTCCCTGACAGGCCGCCGGTATGGCCTGGTGGAGGCGTACCGGCTGGAGGATGCCGACTACGCCATCGTGGGGATGGGGGGGATGGTCGAGACTGCCATGGCCACCGTCGATTATCTCCGGGATCGTCACGCAGTTCGGGCTGGCGCCCTCCACGTGACCTGCTTTCGCCCATTTCCAGGACCGCAGATCGTCGAGGCGACGAAACACCTGAAGGCGATGGCAGTGATTGAGCGGATGGACAACCCCGCCGCGCAATCGAACCCTCTCACCGCCGAGATCAAGGCGGCGTTCGCCGATGCGCTGACGGGCGCGCCAGGGTACCCGGCAATCGAACGCATCCCGGTCATCTATTCGGGGTCTGCCGGTCTTGGGAGCAGGGACATCCGCCCCGGCGATCTCGTGGCTGCTATTGAGAATATGCGGCGCGACGATGGTGGATCTCGCTACTTCGTTCTGGGGATCAAGCACGACTTGGCGCTCCTCCCTTCCGAAGATCCGGACGTCCAGCCGGCCGGCACCTTCTCGATGCGCGGCCATTCGGTCGGTGGATTCGGATCGGTGACGACCAACAAGGTGATCGCCACGATCGTCGGCGATCTCTTCGGCTTGAAGGTCCAGGCCTACCCAAAGTATGGATCCGAGAAAAAGGGGCTGCCCACATCCTACTATCTGACCGTGGCCAAAGAGCGGATCCGTACCCATTGCGAGCTCAGACAGGTCGATTTCGTACCGCTCAATGACATCAATGCCTTCAATCTAGGTAACCCGCTGGCCGGCTTAGCGACAGGGGGCATGGTCTTCATCCAGACCGACAAGACGACGCCGGAGGAGGTCTGGGCGCGGATCCCTGACTATGCGAAGAGGATCATCCGGGAGCGGCGCATCCGGGTTCTTGCCCTGGACACCGTGAAGATCGCGCGCGAGGTCGCCAGCTCTCCTGACCTGGAGCAACGAATGCAGGGGATTGTCCTGCTGGGGATTTTCCTCCGCTGCACGCCGTTTCTCCGCGAGCAGCGTCTGACCGAGGAGCAGGTCTTCTCGGCGGTAGAGCGATCGCTGCGCAAGTACTTTGGCAAGCGAGGCGAGCAGGTGGTTCGGGATAACCTGGTAGCAGTGAGGCGAGGCTATGCCGAGGTCTTCTATCTGCCAATGGAGATGATGGCAGAGGCGGAGCTGATCGCATAGGGTTCTCGTTCTGAGTAGTTCGTCTGTGTAGGTCGGGTTAGCGAAGCGTAACCCGACATCCTCCTGTGAGCCGTCGGGTTACGGCCTTAACGGCCTAACCCGACCTACTACGAAGGAAAGGTTCGGCTATGACAGATCAAGAGCCGGAAAACAACCCTCTGGATGAGGAGCACGTCGAACAGGTCCACGGGACCAAGGCTCGCGGGTCTGGGGAAGAGATCCATGAAAGCTCCTTACCGCCAACCGGGCTCCTGGATCTCGACATTGAGCAGTATGTGGGCGACTTCAACGAGCGGATCATCGGGGCATATGCGGCCGGGACGGCTGAGCAGAGTCTGCCGGCCGATGTCGGGGTAGCCCGCAGCTTGATCCCGCCCGGGACCGCCGCCCTGCGCGACTTCAGCTACATTGCGATGGAGATCCCTCAGTTCGATCGGGAGAAGTGTGTCGGCTGCATGGCCTGTGTAACGGAGTGTCCCGACACCGCCATCCTGGGCAAGGCGATACCGAGGTCGCACCTGGAGGCCAAGCTGAATGCTATCACAGACGATCAGGAGCGCGAGGGGATCCGGGCCCAGTGGGCCGAGACAAAAAAGTATGGTGAGGTCTACCAGAAGAAGGGGGAAGAGGGAGCCCTCTTTGGCATCTTCGTCGATCCGACCAAGTGCAAGGGGTGCGCCGAGTGTGTCGAGGTCTGCGATGCCCTCGGTTATCATGCCCTCACGATGGTGAAGAAGGACGAGAAGACGCTCCCCCGTTATCGAAGCTATTTTAACTTCTTTCGACATGTCGGCCCGACCCCGCGCAAGTATATCAACGAGCGGGCGCTGGCGGACATGATGCTCTACGAGGAGGCGGCGCTCCTCTATGTCGGCGGCGCCGGCTCGTGCATGGGGTGTGGTGAGGCGACGGCCATCCGGATGATGCTGGCCGCGACCGGATTCGTCCACGGCGCGGAGGCGGTCGGGATCGTGGCGGCGACAGGGTGCAACACGGTCTACGGCTCGACCTATCCGTACAACCCGTATCTGGTTCCCTGGACCAACTCCCTGTTTGAGAATGCGCCGGCCGTGGCGATGGGAGTTCGCGCCAAGTGGGATCAGCGCGGATGGCAGGAGAAGAAGCTCTGGGTCATCGGGGGGGACGGGGCGATGTACGATATCGGCTTCCAGTCGCTGTCGCGGATGCTGACCTCTGGAATGGACATCAACGTGCTGATCCTGGATACGCAAGTCTATTCCAACACTGGTGGACAGGCCTCCTCAGCGACCTATATAGGGCAGGATGCAAAGATGGCCAGCTTTGGCAAGGCGGTGCGCGGCAAGCAGGAGCGGCGGAAAGAGCTGGCGCTCATCGCCATGATGCACCCGGATGTCTTTGTCGCGCAGACCACAGCGGCCCATATCAATCATTTTTACCGGGCCATCATGGCGGCCAATGAGTACCGCGGTCCGGCCGTAGTCAGTGTCTACACCACCTGCCAGCCCGAGCACGGCGTGGCGGACGACCGGTCCTCGCATCAGGCGAAGCTGGCGGTAGATTCTCGGGCCTTCCCCCTCTTTATGTACGATCCACGAAAGGGGGAGAGGATTAAAGAGCGACTCAGCCTGGCGGGTAACCCGTCGGTGGGCGAAGACTGGTACAAGGTTCCCCATACAGGAGAGGTCATCGACTTTCTTGCTTTCGCCAGGACAGAGGGCCGGTTCGCGAAACAGTTCGATGCGGAGGGCCATCCGTCTGAAACCCTGCGCTACGCCCAAGCCGAGCGGCTTGCCAACTGGCGGCGCCTGCAAGAGTTGGCCGGGGTGCGATAGACGAGGTTGTCGGGTGTAAGCCCAGGGACGCATCGACAAGACTGCTGGTACGTACCGTTATGGTGTCTTGTAACAGGTATGATCCAGTAGCAGCTAGCGCGTTGACATGCTATGCTTAGTGAAGCGATGCTGCCCTGCTATGATTTATTCTGATGATACGGCGGGGTCTGGTTCACTGCGAGAAAGGGGTCAGGCATCAATTTGCCGAGGGAGGGTTATGTATCCTGTTATTACTGCATTTGATCACTTGGTCTTTGCCGAGGCTCCAAAGCTGATCTATTGGGAGCTTACGCGGGCATGCGACCTGGCATGCAAGCATTGTCGAGCTGAAGCCATCGCGGAGCGCGACCCCTTGGAGCTCAGCACGGAAGAGGCGAAGGCGCTACTCGCGGAGCTGCGGGCGTTCGGGGACCCGCCCCCGCAACTGGTCCTGACCGGAGGCGACCCACTGAAGCGTCCGGATTTCTTTGAGCTGATACGGCACGGCAGAAGCGTTGGGTTGCCGATATCCGTGGCTCCGAGCGGTACCCCACTGCTCACGTCAGACGCGATCTCGGCTCTGGCGGCTAACGGGGTCGTGAGTATGTCGCTCAGTATCGACGGCTCGACGGCCGAGAGCCACGATCGGTTCCGCGGAGTCGCGGGTTGCTTCGATACCACCATGCGTGCCATCCATGCTGTCCGGGCAGCGGCCATCCCACTTCAGATCAACACCCTGGTCACCCCCGAAACCATGACGGAGCTGCCTGATGTGTTCCGGTTGCTTCGGGACCTGGGGATTATGCGGTGGAGTCTCTTTTATCTGATCGCCACGGGGCGCGGTCGGGCGCTGCGCGAGATCAGACCCAGCGAGGCCGAGGCGCTTCATAACTGGATCTACGATATTGTCAAGACTGCCCCATTCGCGATCAAGGCGACGGAGGCCCCGCACTTTCGTCGCGTTGCCTATATGCGAATGCGGCTGGAAGGCCTGGATGACGCCGCGATTCGGCAGACGCCCATTGGGCGCGGGTTCGGGATTCGCGACGGGAACGGTATCATGTTTATCTCGCACACCGGGGATGTCTATCCATCCGGGTTCCTGCCAGCGATTGCCGGGAACGTGCGTCGGGAAAGCCCTGTGGCGTTATACCGTCACTCGGAGATATTTACTAAACTCCGCGACGCGGATCAATATTCCGGCAAGTGTGGCATCTGCGAGTTTCGCTGGGTCTGTGGCGGGTCGCGAGCCCGTGCATTTGCCGAGACCGGCGATCCCATGGGAAGTGATCCGCTGTGTGCCTATAGGCCGGAGGCCGCGATGGTAGGGGCGACGGAAGGCGATTGAGGATGTGCGCCGGTCACAGGCTATTGTCGAGGCCGCCTGGATGGGAAGCTCAGAATCCCCAGCGTCGCCGAGTATGTTGAGTCCTGCACAGCCGAGCACTGTCGGTCGCGTGACAAACCCCATTCATTTGCGTTGCGGTTCGATACCCCGCGGCTTGCCGCGAGTTCGTCATACCGGCGAAAGCCGGTATCCAGAGGGTCCGACTGGATTCCCCCGTATCCAGTACGGGGCAGGCTCGTCAAGCACGGAATGACTGGCCAGAACAGAAGACGATACCCTGCAGCTTGCTGCGGGGTAGTTTATTCCTTCAATTGACCCATTTTCGCATTCAAATGCTCTAGCCGATTGGTGGTATCCGGTATAGATTGTGTGTAGAGGAGGCAGCGCTCTAAGCATCAGGCCGATAGCCTGTAAGGAGCTTATAGCGCGTGAGCAGGGGCGGAAGGTCAGTTATTGCAATCGACAGGAGGGACGAATGCAAATCTCACGGGTCCTTTTTCCGACCGACTTCTCCCATGATGCCGAACACGCATTCCAGTATGCGCTCACGTTCGCCCGCGAATTTGGCGCTGAACTCTACCTTCTTCATGTTATCTACTTTCCTCCCCAGACGCCGGAGTACGATCTTGGACAGGTCATCGACGGTCTGGTCAAGAATGCTGAGGAGAGCTTGGATAAGCTGGTAGAGGGTGCCAAAGAGCCGAACCTGGTCTTTCACCGTGACGTGCAGGTCGGGGTAGAGTATGCCGAGATCACGAGGTTTGCTGAGAAGGAAAAGATCGATCTCATCGTGATGGGGACCAGCGGACGAACCGGGCTGGCTCATGTCTTTCTGGGAAGTGTCGCCGAGCGGGTGGTTCGCCACGCCTCCTGCCCAGTCCTGACCGTGAAGCTTCCGGCGACGAAAGGTGTAGAGGCGGCAAAGAGGGGGTGAGCGAGATGACGGTGCAGCACGAGGCGCTGGCCCAGTATCTCAAAGTCGCCCTCGGTGGCGTCGTACAGGTGCAGGCCTTTCGACCGCTTACGGGCGATGAGTCCACCTTTGCCATGCAGGAGCCCGGAGTTCTGCGGGGTTCCGACCTGAAGGCGTTCGGCTATGGCCAGCCGATTCAGATCGACCTGCTCCTCAACGGGATTCCCCGTTCGTACGTCCTCTCCACGATGCGGAGAGGCCCGGGCTTTGGCCACGATCACATGGCCGACAGGGCGGGCTCCTTGATCTGGGCGCATGCCGCCTACGGGAAGCTTGCGCGCCACGTAGGGAGCCTTGACGTCGGCTTCTTCACCGACGAAGGACAGTTGCAATCGGCTGGGCGCGCAAAGGAATACTTCCTCCTCGTAGAGAAGGTCGATGGGGCTGTGTATCGGGTCGATCTTGAGCGGATTCGGACCGAGGGGAAGGCGACCGCTTCCGACTTCGACCGGGCCAGGGCGCTCTCTGGGTATCTGGCGAAGATTCACGCAGAGAAAGGCCAGGATGTCCAGTTGTACTTCCGTCGGATCCGGGATCTGATCGGCCACGGTGAGGGGATCATGGGGATCCTTGATGGGTACCCGGCCGGGTATCTCCCCCTCCCATCCCAACAACAGTACCTCATAGAGAGCGGATGTATGGCCTGGCGACACTACCTGAAAGAAAAGGCCGAGCGCCTGAGTATCGTTCACGGCGATTTTCACCCCTGGAACATCCTCTTTCGAGAGGGGACCGATTTTACGCTGCTCGACCGGAGTCGTGGGGAGTGGGGGGAGCCGGCCGATGACATCGCGGCCTTGAGCATCAATTACCTTTTCTTCTCGCTCTTGCGGTCGGGGCAAATGGAGGGGCCATTCCGGGAGCTGTTCGATCTCTTTTACGGCGAGTACCTTGAGCGGACCCACGATCTGGAGCTGAACTCCGTAATCCCACCCTTCTACGTTTTTCGGGCTTTAGTGATCGCGAGCCCGCGCTGGTATCCTGACCTTCCGGAGCAGGTGCGCGTGAAGCTATTTCGGTTCGCCAAGGCGATGCTCCAAGTCGAGCAGTTCGATCACAAGGATCTCAATCGATACCTGATGTAAGGAGATTGCGATGGCGTGGGTGACGTGGCTCACAGGACTTCCCGGAAGCGGCAAGAGTAGCGTGGGGCGTGAGGTCGCTCGGCGCCTGGAGGAACGCGGAATTCGGGTGCGGGTGTTGGAACTCGATGAGATCCGCAGGGTGGTAACCCCCTCACCAAGCTATACAGCCGAGGAGCGCGAGGTTCTCTATCTCGCCCTCGCCTACATGGCGTGGCTTCTCTACAACGAGGGGGTGAGCGTGATCATCGATGCGACCGCCCACAGACGACGGTTCCGCGATGTGGCCCGGGCGCTGATCCCTGCCTTTGCTGAGATCTTTCTCTGCGCGTCTCTCCCGGCTTGTCTGGCGCGGGCGGGGTGTCGGCGTGGCAGCCACGCTCCTGCTGATGTCTATGGGCAAGCGGGTCGCAAGGGATCGACTGTTCCGGGCGTCGATGAGGTGTACGAGCCACCGCTTCACCCTGAGCTCGTGCTTGATACCGAGGAGCTTCAAGTGACGCAAGCTGCAGATCGGGTGGTGAGGTTTCTTGAAGCCTTTCAGGTCGGCCAGGCGACAGTCTCGTTGAACAGGGATCGTGAGGCTGACCGCGGAGGAAGCGTGATGAATGTGCTGTCGGACCTACAGGCTCCGGATAGCGCAGGTGAGCAGGGTGAGCGAAGTGAGGCGTGCCCCTACCTGCGACGAACCACTCCCCACTCCTGGTACCGCATCGAAGGATACTGCTTGGCGCACCCTTACGGGGGGCTTCAAGTTGTTACCGTTGCCGAGTTTCGCGATCTGTGCACAAAGGCCGAGCACGTTCGGTGCCAACCGTACCGCAGACGGCGCGATCAGGCAGTGGTCGAGGGAGATCCGGAACGCGAAGCAGCCTGATGTGGGCAGGGAAGCTCTTGGTCTCTGGCAAGCGCTATTCCTGACACCGAAGAATGGTCAGTATGCCCTCATTGAATCTGCAGGGGGCTCATTCCGCGCAGCTTGCCGCGTCCGGATGTGATAGGCTGGGGGTTGTGAACGGATCAGACAAGAGGCCGAGCTGGTGATCGGTCAAGGGCCGAACCGCTTGGCCGATTTCTGCGTTGAGTTGACCGCGGGGAAGTATCCGATTTGCTGAGGCAAAGGAAAGGAGCGTGACGATGCGAGTTAAGGATCGAATGAGGCGTTCGCTGGTCAGTCTATCCCAGTCTGACACGCTGGATCATGCGCTGATGACGTTGAGGCGGTTCAATATCCGCCACCTCCCGGTGGTCGAAGGAGACCGTGTGGTGGGGATTGTCTCGGACCGGGACGTGAAGAAGGCCGCCCCCTCTCCCTTTGACTATCCAACCGTGGAGGAGTTCCGGGCCTTCACATCCGCAGTGATCGTCAAAGACATTATGACAAAGGAGGTGGTCACGGTCTCTCCTCTTACCCCCATCGAGGATGCAGCCTGTCTGATGAACCAGAAGCGGATCGGCGCGCTCCCGGTGGTTCAGGAGGGGCTGCTGGTCGGGATCCTCACCGAGACCGATGTCCTTGGTGTCATGACTGAGATGATGGGGGCCACACAGACCGCGTCTCGCATCGAGATCGAGATCTCGGCAAGCCCAGGCGTACTCACCGAGGTCATCGGGATCGTCGAGGGGAAGCAGGTGGAGATCGCCAGCCTCGTGACCCTGCCGGCTCGTGAAGGGGCGAGGCGACTCCTGATCTTGAGACTTCGGACCATCAATCCAGACCCCATCGTCAAGGCTCTGACGGAGCGCGGTTATCCGCAGGTCGTCAGTGAGTTTATGCGCTAGGGCGGTGATGCAGAAGATCCTGATGATGGTGGACGGCTCTTTCGCCGCGGAAGCCGGAGCGCGCTACGCTCTTGCTTTGGCCAAGGCCTGCGGGGCGGAGATCGAGTTGCTCTTTGTCGCGGAGGATCAATCTGGTGAGGCGATGAGACGCGCCGAGGAGTCGCTGCTGCATCTTTTTAGACAGGCGCATGCCCTTGGCCTGAAGGTGCGGAGCGTGACAGAGATCGGCGATCCGGTCCGGGTCATGCGGGAATATGTGGCGCGCGAGGAGATCACGCTGGCCATGGCGTCCGTGACAAGACCGGAGGTTGTGCGTCGCCTCCTCCGTGAGATCCCATGTGCGATATTGCTGGTCCGGGTCGTCCATCCTGGAAGGATGGCTTCACCACACGAGATCCTGGTCCCGGTCTATTCCGGTGAGTTTGAAGGCGGTGGCCTCGATGCGGCGGCCGACCTCCTGGCCAACCTTGGAGGGTACTGGCAAGCCCGAATCGTTCTCTTCCAGTTGAGGCAACCGTTAACGCGACTGTTCGATCGCCAGCGCTTTGGAGGGGAGACGCCGGAACAAGCGGAACGTAAGTTGCACCCGTTCATTGTGGCGCTCTCCCGCCGAGGTCTGGCTCCTGGGACGCGGGTCTCGTGGGGCCGTCGCCACGGTCCTGGGATCACGGCTGAGGCGGCGGCTAGGCGGCACGATCTCATCTTTTTGGGTACCAAGGGGCCGCAGAGCTTCCTGCGGTGGTTACGTGCTGGTACCGTGGATTATTTGGTGCGGAAGAGCCCTTGCGATCTGATGCTTTTCCGGCCGGCAGCCGCCTGAGATCATGCGGGCGATGAGTCAATATGCAGATTCACCGTCTGTCACCTGAAGAGGCGCTGAAGGCCCTTGGAACCACTGACCAAGGGTTGAGCGAGGCCGAGGCAGAGAGGCGGCTTAGCGAATTCGGTCCCAACGAACTTCAGGCTGCGGAAAGGATACCGGTCCTTGCTATGCTGGGGAGGCAGTGTACCCATTTCCTGGCCATTCTCCTCTGGACTGCAGCGGCGCTGGCGTTCGTAGCGGATTGGATGAAGCCCGGGCAGGGAATGAATCTGCTCGGCTGGGCCATCATCGGAGTGGTCGGCGTGAACGCCCTCTTCTCCTTCGTGCAAGAATACAAGGCAGAGCGGGCGATCATCGCCTTGAGGCTTCTGCTGCCTATGCGCGTAAAGGTCCTTCGTGCCGGCGAGGTCAGGGAGACCTCAGCGTCCATGCTGGCGCCGGGTGATGTTGCGATTCTGGCTGAGGGAGATCGAGTACCTGCCGATGGGCGGGTGATCGCTACGGTCCAGTTCCGGGTCAACAACGCTCCACTGACGGGCGAATCGGTCCCCAAGACCCGCACGGCCGAGGCCGCGACGGAGGGCCCCCTCGTCGAGAGCGCCAACGTCGTCTTTGCCGGCACTACCGTCCTCTCAGGGACGGCGAGGGTGGTTATCTTTGCGACGGGGATGAGCACGGAGTTCGGTAAGATCGCCCACTTGACCTCGGGGGTCGAGGCCGAGATGAGCCCTCTTCAGCAAGAAATCCGAAAGGTTACTCGAGTGATCGCTGCGATCTCCATCGGTATCGGCCTCGCGTTCTTTGGGCTCGGGGTCCTGATGGGTCGGAGCTTCTGGGAGAATTTTGTCTTTGCGGTAGGACTCCTGGTGGCCAACGTTCCGGAAGGCCTCCTGCCGACGGTGACCCTCGCATTGGCTGTGAGTGGGCAGCGGATGGCCAAACGGAAGGCGCTCATAAAGAACCTGGTGTCTGTGGAGACGCTGGGATGCGCCACGGTGATCTGCACTGATAAGACCGGGACCCTCACGGAGAATCGGATGGCTGTTACACGCATTTACCTCGACGGCCGCGAGATTCGGGTTTCTGGTGGTTCAGTGACCACGGAGGCAGGAGGACCAGTGACCCCCGATCTTCTGAGACAGTGGGCGCCACTCTTTGCGATAGCGGTCGGGTGCAATAACGCCAGTCGCCACCACGACCGGGATGGAGCAGCAGCCTCAACGTTCGTCGGTGACCCGACGGAAATCGCCCTGCTGGAATGTGCAGCCGCGCTGCTGCCCAACGGGCCTGACTTATCGCCTCGAGTTGGGGAATTCCCATTCGATGCCGACCGGAAGCGGATGACCACAATTCACGCGACGACGTCTGCGAGCAGAGTGGCCTACGTGAAAGGCGCCCCCGAATCGGTGTTGTCGATCTGCCGCTATGTCCTGCGTGATGGGCTCGTGATGGGTCTGGGGGAAGCCGAGCGTGAGGCGATCGTTGACCGGCTGAATGCGTTTGCCGGGTCGGCCCTGCGGGTATTGGCCCTGGCGTACCGCGAGTTGCCGGATGCCGCCCAGCTCCCGTTGATGGAAGAGACGGAGGGGGATCTGACCTTCGTCGGCCTGATCGCCATGTACGATCCGCCAAGACCGGAGGTCCCCGATGCGGTAGCCCGCTGCAGGAGGGCTGGGATCAAGCCGATCATGATTACCGGGGATAACAGTCGCACCGCCCTGGCCATCGCACGGGCTATCGGGATGGTCCACGGGGATGAAGCGCTGGTTCTTGAGGGTAGCCAGGTCGAACGGATGCGGGACGAGGAGCTCAAGGCCGCCCTCGCCAGCCCGGAGATTCTCTTTGCCAGGATGACCCCTACCCAGAAGATGCGGGTCGTGACGCTCCTTCAGGAGATGGGAGAGGTGGTCGCTGTCACAGGCGACGGGGTCAATGACGCCCCGGCCTTGAAGAAGGCCGACATCGGAATCGCTATGGGGATCGCCGGGACCGATGTCGCCAAGGAGGCTGCCGACATCGTTCTGCTCGATGACAACTTCGCCACCATCGTCAACGCCGTAGAAGAGGGGCGGGCGGTCTATGAGAACATCCGGAAGTTCGTCACCTACATCCTTGCGAGCAACATTCCGGAGATCGTCCCCTATCTGGCCTCGGTGGTGTTTCGGATCCCCCTCCTGCTTACGGTGGTTCAGATCCTGGCTGTTGACTTGGGCACTGATATGCTGCCGGCCCTGGGTCTCGGGGCCGAGCCGTCGGATCCGAACACGATGGATCGCCCGCCGAGGTCCAGAGAGGAGCGCCTTTTGAATTTCCCGTTGTTGGCCAGATCGTACCTTTTTCTCGGACCGATCGAAGCGGCTGCGGCCATGAGCGCCGGGCTGTGGTATCTTACTACCGGTGGATGGGAGTGGGGCATCGACCTGTCAGCGGAGAGCCCGCTCTACAGGCAGGCGACGACGGTAGCGTTCGCCGCGATCGTCATCTGCCAGGTGGCGAACGTCTATGCTTGCCGGAGCCCGAGGGCATCGATCCTCTCCATGGGCCTCTTCAGGAACCGACTCATCGTCTGGGGTATCGCGGTCGAGATCTCAATTCTCGGCCTGATCGTCTACAGCCAGATCGGGAACCGGATCTTCGGGACCGCAGCCTTCGATGGAAGGTTCTGGTGGTCTCTGCTAGTCTTTGCGGCGCTGTTGCTCCTTGCGGAAGAGGCGAGGAAGGGCATCGTTCGCCGTCTCGATCCAGGGAAAGGACTTCGTTATCAGGAGGGGACCGCATGAAGCCAAAGGCTGTGCCATTGCAGAAGCAACAGGCAGAATCGACAGAGGCTGAACCTTCGAGGGATCTCGGAATAGAGGTAGAGAGACCGCTCGATGCCGAGGATGTGGCCCTATCCTTGCTGGATGCAAAGGTGCGGGCAGAAGAGACGCGGGCGGATATCAGTTCGACAGAGTCACATGCAGACTTGAGCATACGCCTTCCGCGTGCCGTGATCTTGCGCCTCTCGGCAGAGGCTGCCAATCGCAACATCACCCCGTCAGAGCTTATCAAGCGGGCCCTCATGCAGTACCTGCCCCCGCAGAAGGCCGGGCCCAGCAGGTGATGACGGACGGGAAAGGCATGAGCCACGACAGAGGATCGAACCTCACGATAAAGGAGGCTCTCTCATGCTAGCCGGATTTCCAAAGCAGGTCACACTTCAGACCGGAACGAGCGTCACGATTCGCCCAATAGTCAAAGAGGATGCGGAGAAGCTTCATGCCTTCTTCTGCAAGGTGCCGCGCGAGGATCGTCTCTTTCTGCGGGACGATGTATCCCTCCGGGAGGTGATCGATTCGTGGGCGGAAGAGCTTGATTACGAGAAGGTCCTTCCGCTCGTAGCCTTGGTGGACGACACCATCGTGGCTGATGCCACCTTGCATTGCCGCAAATTCGGCTGGACTAGTCATGTGGGAAAGGTGCGCATGGTCGTCGATGTAGACTACCGGGGGGAGGGTCTCGGGACGCTCATGATCAGGGAACTGATCGACACCGCCAAGAAGATGGGCCTTGAAATTCTCGTCGCCGAGATCATAAGGGATCAGGCGGATAATCTGAGTGCTCTTAAGCGGTTAGGATTCGAAAAGGAGGCGGTCTTCTACAACTACGTCAAAGATCAAACAGGGGAGGAACATGATCTCGTGATCATGATGAAGAACCTGCAGATTGAGCCGGCCATGGTTCCCTTCTAATGCGGAACATCCCATGAGGCTACGGCCGCACCACGGTACATGAAAACCCCCTCAATCCCCCTTTACGAAAGGGGGAGATAAGGAAACATAGAAGTCTCCCCCCTTTTTTTGAAAGGGGGGTCAGGGGGGTTTGTCTGAAGCTGATGGCTAAACGCTGATTGCTGAACGCTAGTTCCGAAGGAATAGTCCATGAAGCTGGTGATCAGGCTGAAGCTACCCAAGGGACGGGCCCCCCATCGGCCTACACAGGTAGAGCCACAGCGGGTTCGCTACGATCGGAAGAGGGCCAAGCAGTCGGTTCGGGAGGAGTTGAAAGGGGGACGGTGAGACGATGATCGATCCGTTGAAACCAGATCAGCTTCGTAAGGTATGCCCGCCGGAGAGCCTCTCCTTCGAAGGGACTGACGAACTCAAACCGCTGGAGGGGGTCGTGGCCCAGGATCGCGCTGTCCAGGCCATCACCTTCGGTGTCGGCATTCGCAGCGAAGGGTTCAATCTCTTCGTCCTTGGGCCTGCCGGAACAGGTAAGACCACAGCGATCAAGCGCTTCCTGGCCAGCGAGGCGGCTAAGCTCCCCACCCCCCCTGATTGGTGTTATGTCAATAACTTCGCCGATCCGCAACGTCCCCGCGCGCTATGCCTTCCGCCAGGCCGCGCCCACCTCTTCCAGGCCGACTGCAAGCGGCTCCTGGAGGAGCTGAAGATCGGCGTCCCCAGAGCCTTCGAGGCCGAAGCCTATGAGCAGAACCGTCACACAATTCTGGAGGAGCTGCAGAAACAGACGAGTGACGAGCTGGAGGCCTTGCGGAAGCGTGCGGAGGCGGTTGGGTTTGGGCTTGCCAAGACGGCCAGCGGCTTCATGGTCATCCCCTTATTTCAAGGGAAGCCACTGAAGCCGGAAGAGTTTGAGGGCCTCGATGAGGAGACCAAGCGACTGGTCAACCTTAGAAGCGAGGAGGTGCAGAAGGATCTGGCCGGTACGCGCCGCCGAATCCGCGATCTGGAGCGAGAGGCGAAGAACCGTCTCGACGGGATGGACCGGGAGGTCGCGACCTCTGCGGTTGATCATCTGATCGAGGAAGTCCAAGAGCGTTACGTAGATCACGCAGCGGTACGGGCGCACCTCGAGGCGATACGTGAGGACGTCATCGCCAACGTGGATCTGTTTCGTCGAGACCAAAGCGGGACAGAAGGGCTGCTGGAACTGACTGCCATGCTGCGGCAAGGGTTGGACCCCTTCGACCGGTATCGGGTCAATGTCTTGATCGAACATGGGGAAGATGGCGGCGCGCCAGTCGTGGTCGAACCCCACCCCACCTGTCAGAACCTGCTTGGGCGCATCGAACATCAGGTTCACATGGGTGCCCTCTACACCAACTTCCTGATGGCCAAGGGGGGCGCCTTGCACCGGGCCAATGGGGGCTTCCTGGTCTTGGAGGCCATGGAGCTGCTCAAACAATTCTTTGCGTGGGACCAACTGAAGCGGACGCTCAAAAACCGCCGGATCAAGATCGAAGAGCCAGGGGAGCAGTTCCACCTCTACAGCACGGTTACGCTCGAGCCGGAGCCGATCCCGCTCAACGTGAAGGTGGTCCTAATCGGCAGTCCCTGGCTCTACTATCTGTTGCACGCCCTCGACCCGGAGTTTCTGGAGCTATTTAAGGTCCAGGCAGAGTTTAGTGATCGCGTGGCCCGGACTCCTGAAACGATCCTGGCCTTTGCCCGCCTTCTGTCAACCTGTTGCGAGACCGAGGGGCTCAAGGCGTTTGATCGGGGTGCCGTTGCGAAACTGGTGGAGCATAGCTCTCGCCTGGTAGAGGATCAGGAACGACTCGCCACGACATTCAGTCATCTCCTGGATGTGGCCCGCGAGGCCAGCTTCCTGGCCGAGCAGGCCGGGCACCACCGGGTCATGGCGGAAGACGTGCGGGGGGCTATCCTCGCCAGGATCAAGCGATCCAATCGACTGGATGAACGGCTACAGGAACTGATCACTGAGCGGACTATCCTTGTCGATACCGATGGCGGCGTAGTTGGTCAAGTGAATGGGATTGCCATTCTCTCGCTTGGGGAGTATCACTTCGGTAAGCCGAGTCGAATCACGGCGCGAACCTTCCTCGGGCGCGGCGGCATCATCGATATCGAGCGCGAAGCTCGGATGGGTGGCCGTATTCACAGCAAAGGCGTGCTTCTCCTTTCAGGCTATCTCGGTGGCCGCTACGCGCAGCAGGTGCCCCTTGCCCTGTCGGCGAGTCTCGCCTTCGAACAACTCTATGAAGAGGTGGAAGGCGACAGCGCCTCCTCAGCGGAGCTGTATGCGATCCTCTCAAGCCTGTCAGGGCTGCCGATCAAGCAGGGATTTGCGGTCACAGGGTCGGTCAATCAGCAGGGAGTGGTTCAGGCTATCGGGGCCGTCAACGCCAAGATCGAAGGGTTTTTTGATGTCTGCCGTGCGAGGGGGCTGACGGGAGAACAGGGGGTCCTGATCCCAGCGAGTAATGTTCGGCATCTCATGCTCAGAGAGGATGTTGTAGAGGCGGTCGCCGCGGGGCAATTTCAGATTATTCCCGTTCAAACCATCGATGAGGGGATTGCCTTGCTTACCGGGCGGGAAGCGGGTGAGCGCGATCCGGATGGGACCTTTCCCGAAGGAAGCGTGAATGCGCTGGTGCAGGGGCGGCTGCGCGAAATGGCGGAGCAGGCGCGAGCCTACGGCGCTGATAGCCAGGTGCGGCCCAGTTCAGACCGCCAGGACGAGTTGCCGTAGCACTTATATCCGGTGACGTCTTGGCGATACAGGTTCCAGAAGTTGATGCAGGCGACCAGAAATGGTCACAAGGAGGAGAGACATGGCAGGTCCTAAGGTGCCGGTCAAGTCGGTCAAGAAGGTTGGTTCACTGCTCAGCGAGTTGTTAGAGATTGAGCGACAAGTGTCTGCGCGTGCCCATGAGCTTTTCAGAGATCATGGTTGGCAAGCCGGCCGCGAGTCTGAGAATTGGCTCCAGGCTGAAAAGGAGCTTCTGTGGCGGCCCTGTGCGGAGCTGGTTGAGACTGATGGAGAACTTCGAGCAAGCTTTGCCTTGGCTGGGCTCACCGCCAAGGATATTAAGATTCTGGTTGAACCCAACCATCTGACGGTACGAGTGGTCACAAAACATAAAGGCATAAAGGATGAGGGGACCTGCCACTTCTCCGAGTTTCATCGAGGAGAACTCTACCGGTCAATGGTCCTGCCGAGTACCGTCATCCCGGAGAAGGCTCAGGCAGAGATGAAAGAGGGCATGCTTACGGTCATCCTTCCCAAGGGGAAAGAGCCTGCCCGCAAGAAGATCCAGACTAAGAAATAGTGAGCGAGGGCTTACGGTCGGTCCTGGAGCGAGCGGGACGACTACTTCAGTGGGCGGATGGAGCGGTGATGGGAGGAGAAGCTGAGGGCGCGCAGGGGCCTTGGCTAAGGGCTAACACCTGCGGGGAGGTACGATCATGACAGTGCCGGCGCGTGTACGTGAGTGGTTGGACCAGGAAAAGGTACAGTACGAGGTTATCCCTCATCGAGAGGCCTACACAGCTCAGGAGGTGGCTGGGGCCGCCCATATTCCCGGTCGGGCCTTCGCCAAGGTGGTCATTCTGAAAGGGCAGCAAGGTCTGACCATGGCGGTCTTGCCGGCCAAGTGTCGATTGGACGTCACTCGAATGCAGCAACTATTGAACGACAGCACGGCGACCCTGGACCCGGAGGCCGATTTCGCGAAGACATTCATCGGCTGCGAGCCAGGGGCCATGCCTGCCTTCGGTAACCTTTACGGGGTCCCGATCTACTTTGATCAGCACTTGATAAAGGAGACGACGATCACCTTTCCCGCGGGAAGCCACCACGAGGTGATCCGAATTGCTTCCAGCGATTTTCTCCGATTGACAGGCGCTCAGGTGCTGGAGATATGCGAAACCCCGCGCGAAGAAGTCGCTTGAATGTGAGTTCAAAAAGGCTCAGGCAGTAGGCCCTTTGAATCCACTGGGGGTTCATTCCCTGCGGCTTGCCGCGAGTTCGTCATACCGGCGGAAGCCGGTATCCAGATGGCCCGACTGGATTCCGTGTCAAGCACGGAATGACGGGCCAGAACAGAAGACGATACCCCGCAGCTTGCTGCGGGGTAGTTCATTGCGTGATCAGTAGGCGGCGCATTCCAGTGTCAAGCCGAGGGAGTATGTTTAGCCTTGGAAGCAGAGTGTCCTGAAGGACCATTCTGCCCCCAAGGGGTAGAATTATTTTACCCGGTTACAGCTTGTAACCAAATTGGCGGAGCAGCGCCTTTCGCTCGGCGATGTCGGATTCCTGCTCGATCCCCTTTGGTGGATGTCCATCCACGACCCCTACGATGCCCCGCCCGTGAGGCGTTTCAGCTAAAATCACCTCCACCTGATTAGCAGTAGCGCAATAGATGCCACAGACCTCCGGCACCTGACGAATGGCCGGAAGGACATTGATCGGAAAGCAGCTCCGTAAGAAGATCAGGAAACTGTGGCCGGCCCCGATAGCCTGGGCGTTGTTCCGTGCCAACTCCACCAATTCCTGGTCGGTCCCACTCCAGCGCACCAGGCACGGCCCCGAGGACTCACAGAAGGCAAGCCCAAAGGCAATACCCGGCACGGCTGTTACAAGGGCCTCGTGCAGGTCCTCGACGGTCTTGATGAAGTGCGCTTGCCCCAAGATCAGGTTGACCGTGTCAGGTTTGCGGATGGTCACTGAAATGAAGTTAACGGCCATAGCTCCTCCCTTCTTCATCGCCCCTACGCCTGATATGGCCCGGTGCGGGTTACCCGTTCGTTCCCCTAGAGTTAGCGGGTACGCGTACGAGACCGCCAGTAAAAGGGGCGTCGTGCATGATGCGCTACCGCGAAGATGACAATGCCGTTGGGTTCCGGGCGATAGAAGATTGAGAAGCAGAATCCCTTCACGATCATCCGGCGCGTATTGGAGCGGGAAGGGGAGCCCGAGAGAGGGAAGGCAAGAGCGCGGGCTGCTGCCTCTTCTACTGCTGCGGCAAAACGCTCGCCCAAACCGGGTTGCGCTTCATTGTGGTAAATGACCTCGGCTAGAAATTCCAGGCGTGCCGCGGCGATGAACCGCGCGCGCTTCACCGGGTGAGGCGCCTCGCCTCGGCAAACACATCCTCGGCTGAAATCGTCCGCAGCTCTCCGCAGTCGTATGCAGCCGCGCGCTCTTCGATTTCACGGTCCCATGCCGCCTCGATGTCAGCGAGTGGCGCGTCTTGCAGTGATTCGAGGAGCATCTCCGCGAGTTGGGCACGTTCCTCCGCCGTAAGCGATTTAGCCTGTTTTTCGAGATCTTTAAGCGTATGCGACATAGCGGCACCCTCTAAATAAGGTTGCGGCAATTTCTGGGGGGTATGTTGAGAGTGTGACCGCCAGTCAACTCGGTCTCAAATTCTATCGTATTGACCATGATTTCATCGTATCCGGTGTGGATAGCGCTGTCAAGACAGAGATTCTTCGGTTGAACGTCCGCGCTACAGGTAGTGGCCGAGCGTGGAGTCTTGCTGCGGTATTACCTGGCGCAGGTGTTTGCCGACCTCGGCGTACTCCCGCTCCATCGCCTCGGTGACAGAGGGCAGTATTTGGGCAAGAGCGGCCAGGAAGTCGGTGTGGGTGACGACCTTGGCCTCCAAGTCCTTTCGCAGGGCAAGCTGGGCAGCCCGCATGCAGAGCAGGGCAAGGTCGGCCCCGGTAAATCGATCGGTCCTGCGGATAAGATCCCTCAGGTCCACGTCTTCGGCGAGGGCCATGCGGCGGGTGTGAACAGCAAGGATCTCGTGGCGGGCATCGGCATCCGGGACCGGAACATACACCAGCGCATCGAAGCGCCCTGGGCGCAGTAGAGCCGGGTCGATGAGATCAGGCCGGTTCGTGGCCCCCAGGATGACCACCCCGCGCAGCTCCTCCAGGCCATCCAGCTCGGAGAGGAGCTGGTTCACGATCCGTTCGGTCACGTGCGGTTCGCCTGCCGCCATTCCACGTCGCGGTACAAGGGCATCCATCTCGTCAAAGAATACGATGGCGGGGGCTACCTGGCGGGCCTTGGCGAAGAACTCTCGAATCCGCTGCTCTGACTCGCCGTACCACTTGGAGAGCAGATCGCTCCCTTTGGCCAGCATGAAGTTGGCCCGCGCCTCGTTGGCGACGGCCTTGGCTAGAAGCGTCTTCCCTGTCCCCGGCGGACCATAGAGCAGGACACCTTTGGGTGGCTTGATGCCGAGGCGCTCGAAGGCCTGAGGATGGGTCAGTGGCAACTCAACGCTCTCCCGGAGGGCCCTCTTCACGTCGGCCAGGCCCCCGACATCGTCCCAGGTGACCCGAGGGATCTCGATGAAGAGCTCCCGAAGGGCCGAAGGGCGGATCCGCCGCAAGGCTTGGTTGAAGTCATCATGGGTGACGATCAGGCGCTGCAGGACCTCGGCCGGGAACGTTTCAAGCCTCAAATCCAGATCCGGGAGGACGCGCCGAAGGGCATTCAGGGCGGCCTCACGACAGAGGGCAGCCAAGTCTGAACCGACGCATCCATGCGTGAGGTCTGCCACCCAATCCAGGTTCACGTCTGGTGCAAGCGGCATGGCCCGCGTGTGGATCGTAAGGATCTGGCGCCGGCCATTGCGATCCGGCACGCGCAGCTCAATCTCCCGGTCGAAGCGGCCGGGGCGGCGCAATGCCAGATCGATCGCGCCGACTCGGTTCGTGGCCCCGATGACAATCACGTTGCCGCGTGGCATGAGGCCATCCATTAATGTCAGAAGCTGGGCCACGACCCGTCGTTCCACTTCACCCGTCACCGCCTCGCGCTTGGGGGCGATGGAATCAAGCTCGTCGATGAAGATGATGGCGGGTGGGTTGTCTTGCCCCTCCTGAAAGATGGCTCGCAGACGTTCCTCCGATTCGCCATAAAAGCGCCCCATGATCTCGGGCCCATTGATGGTGGCGAAGTGGGCTTTGGCCTCATTGGCCAGGGCCTGGGCCAGGAGGGTCTTGCCAGTCCCTGGGGGACCATGGAGGAGTACGCCTTTGGGTGGTGCGATCCCAAGACGATCGAACAGCTCTGGATGCTTGAGCGGCAGCTCCACGACCTCCCGGATCTCATTAATCACCTCGCCCAACCCGCCGATGTCGTCGTAGGTGATATCCGGGAGACGGGTCTCCTTGGTCTCCACGTACTCCGGTAGGAGCTCCACCTCTGTTTGGGGATTGATACGCACAATGCCGGACGGGACGGTGCCGGCGACGACCAGGCGCACCTCGCCCAGCCCGATCGCCAGGGACCCCAGCAAGCCTCGAAAGAGCTCCTCCGGATACATCCCGGGTGGGACTATCTCCTTCGGGCGTGAGGCCGTCCCGACCGAGATCAGGTCGCCACGAACCACAGGACGGTAGAGGAGCGCCTGGCGGAGAACCTCGCCCGGGGCTACGGCACGCAAGCCTTTTCTGGCGGGAGCCAGCGTCACCTTCTGCGCGTCCCGCCATGGAGCCTTTCGCACCTGCACGTAATCCCCTATGCTGGCATGGGCATTGGTGCGAATCACGCCGTCGACCCGGACCACATCCAGGTCTTGATCGGCCGAGTGGGCTGCGGCCACCATGGCAGCCGTTTCCCTGTCCCCGATGATGGAGACGATCTCACCCCGCTCCAGCTCCAGGACGGCAAAGGCCGCGTCGCTGACGCGGACGATCCCGCGGCCGACGTCCTCCTGGCCCGCCTCGGCCACCTTCAGGCGGATACCCTCCGCCGCTTGAGCCTGTTGCATCTGCTCTTACGCTCCCTTGGTCTGAAACCTCATCTGACGCTTACCGAAATGCGCGAGTTTGGTACGCAGTTCCAGTAAGATTCCCCCCTGCCGCACGCGCGAACTCTACCAAGGGCGGCAAGTCGCGTCAAGACCAGAGTGGGGAAAAGACGTCGTTGACGCCGCCTTCGCCTTTTCGGGATAGAAAACCACCATGTGATCTCACCAGCCAGGCCTGCTTACGTAGGAGTGGCTGAACTGACGTGGGGGGAGGGTGCGTAGGGGCGCCCCTTGTGGGCGCCCTCACGTGGCCCGGAACATATATGGGGCTGTGTCGGAAAGCCTGAAGGAAAGCAAAAGCCACAAGGCGTCAGACGCTACAGCATCTCCGGGCAAAAGCCCGACACCTTATGGCTCTCTCGAGGAATCCTCGCTCGAACGGGTTCTGGCCCCTTGGCTAAGCCCCCTCGCTCTGCAAGCAGACACTGCTTCATGCTTGCTCGCACTTCTCCAACCACTGCCCGCTCACTTAGGCTTCCTCACTACTAATATAGTGCGTGAGCCACTTATTTTCAAGGGCCACTTCCTGTCCGCTTGGCCGATCAGCCGGACTCAGGCTATACTTGGAAGCGTTCGCAGATGGTAAGACCTGTCCGGGATGCGAGAAGATCGTCAGGACGATCTTCTCAATGTCAGTGAGCGGATGGCAGCATAACCCTCTTGACGGAAGGAGCCCACATACCATGATACCGAGGTATCGGAAACTGCTGGTGACCACCGATTTCTCACCCCTTGGCAATGGTGCCATCCCTCATGCCTATGCTATCCTGGCAGAACGCGGCGGGACCGTCACCCTCTGCCACGTTACTGAGGTGCACGGGCCGCCGAACCCGCTCTACGCCCACTACTCGCCATGGAGCGGACTCTCCGGGCAGGAGCGAGCGGAGCTCCGGAAGACACTGCTCCGCTCGCTGGAAGCACTTGTGCCTGAGGAGGCCCGCGTAGAGGGGATGGTAGCAACGGAGGTACGGGTGGTAGAGACCCCTTTGCTGGTCCACGAGGCGATCTGCCAGGAGGCCACGGCCCTGGAGGTGGACCTCATCGTGATGGCATCACATGGCCATTCCGGGATGGCTCGCCTGCTCTTAGGCTCGGTGGCAGAGCATGTGTTGCGGTCAGCCGATCGCCCCGTCCTCATTGTCCGCAGCCGAGAGTGAAGCTTCTTGTATCGGTGAAGGCGCAGCGCTATCGCGCGCGCCACGTCGACATCGCGCTTGCGTCAGGTCTCGGTAGGAATCTATAATGCGTTGTGGGGTAGCAGCCAATGCGGCACTGCTGCACCACGGCGTACGAAACCCCACAACCCCTCTTTAGCAAAGGGGGGCCACGGGGGGATTTGGTAAAGGGGATTTTCTGAGAAAGCTGCTTGGCAAGTAGAGGTGGCGAACCGAATTGCTTTTCTGCGGCACCAGGGACAGGAGGAAAGGGATGAAGCGAATCGTGATGGCAGCAGTGGCAGCAATGACGCTGCTCGCAGCGACCCCAGGGTTGACCCTGGCTGCGGGCTATGGCAACCCACAGTTTCTCGTGGATACCAACTGGCTGGCCTTGCACCTCAATGATCGGGATCTGCGGATCATCGACATGCGTAATAGCCCAGAGGAGTACGCGGCCGGACACATTCCGGGCGCGATCCACTTTACGGTCAATCAGGCCCGTATGGCCTTGAAAGAGTCAGGCTTCGCCCTGCCTCCCGATTATGAAATTGAGGAGCGGTTGGGACAGCTTGGAATTACCAAAGAGACGATGGTAGTTGCGTACGATGACCAGGGAGGGTTCAACGCGTCACGCCTGTTCTTCACGCTTGAATATGCCGGCCACAAAAAGGTGGCGCTCTTAAACGGAGGCATCACGAAGTGGACAGCCGAAGAGCGCGCCCTCTCGAAAACGTTGCCAGAGGTGAGCAAGACGGTCTACCAAGTCCATACTGAGACGCAGCGCGTCGCGCCGTCGGGCTGGATCGCGACAAACCTGGGCAAGCCGAACCTCGCCCTGGTAGACGCCCGGTCGGCCGCTGAGTTTCGCGGCGAGGATCTGCGCGCCAAGCGGGGAGGCCACATCCCCGGGGCCGTGAACATTGAGTGGACGCAAAACCTGACCGGCGACAAGACATTCAAGCCGGCCGATGAACTCCTGGCCCTCTATAGCCAGGCAGGGGTGACGAAGGACAAGACGATCGTGAGCTACTGTCAGACCATGCATCGCGCAGCCGTCACCTACTTCACGCTCCGGCTCCTGGGGTATCCGGACGTTCGGGGGTACGATCGCTCCTGGAGCGAGTGGGGTAACGACCCTACACTGCCGGCGAAGTGGTGAGTGAGTGGTGGAGGTCAAAGACGTTCAGCAGCCGATAGCTGAACGTGCGGATTGTCTGCCCGGCGATAGGTTGCAACCTTTTGCGGTGGCGTGAGGAGAGACATGGGTGAGTTGCGACGCGATCCGGTGAAAAATCGTTGGGTGATTATCGACCCAGAGCGGCCGGATCGAGAGGCTGCCCTGAAGGTAGAGGCACAGCCGCCTCCACCGCTTGCGGGCCCATGCCCGCTCTGTCCAGGCAATGAGGCGATGACCCCGCCTGAAATTGCAGCGCTCGGCGAGCCCTCGCGTCAGCGGAATCAGCCCGGCTGGTGGGTTCGAGTCACCCCGGACCTGCAGCCTCTTTGTCGGATTGAGGGTGATTTCGATCGAAGGCCGGAGGGGCCTTTCGACGTAATGAACGCCGTGGGGGCCCATGAGATCGTCGTGGAGAGTCCAGAGCATCATTTAACGTGGGCAGAACTCCCGGAGCAACAGTTGGAGCGGGTCCTGCGCGCCTACAGACTGCGGAGTCTGGATCTCCGCCTGGATGGGCGGTTCCGATCGCTGATCGTGGTGAAGAACCACGGCGACGCAGCGAGTATCCTCCAGCATCCCCATTCTCACGTGCTGGCTTTCCCGTTCGTCCCGCACGGGATTGAAGAAGAACTACGCGGCTGTCAGGAGTTCTATGCGAGAAAGGAGCGCTGCGCCTTTTGCGACATCATGCTCCATGAGCGGGTCTCCCGCGTCAGAAGGGTAGAGGAGACCGACCACTTCGTGGTGCTGGCGCCCTTTGCCTCTCGCTTCCCTTTCGAGACGTGGGTGCTACCCCTCCGTCACGCCTCTGACTTCGCGACCATCGATGATGGGGAGCTGGTCGATCTCGCCGGTCTTATGAAGCGGATGATGCAGATGCTCGGGAAGGTCCTCGGCAACCAATCCTGCACGATAGTCCTCCATACCGCCCCGTTTGACGAACCACATACGAATGACTATCACTGGCATCTCGAGATACTGCCGAAGACCGCGACCGTGGAGGGGTTCGGGTGGGGTGCGCGGCTCTTTGTCAACCCGGTTACACCTGAGGAGGCAGCCGCCCTGTTACGGCAGGCGGTGTAAGGTGACCCGATGTGCCCGCTGGGACATCAGAAGCTCACCCTGGACCAGGGTGACGCCCTGGTCGTGGTGGGTGCAGTATCATCATCCAAACTCTGCCATAAGCAGCTTAGAGGTGGACCAGCCTAACCCACGCGTCACACGGACCCGCAGCAAGCAGAGGCTGCCACAGGCCGGTTACGCGCCTGCTGTTAGACGGCTGCACGGCTGCTTACGGCTTGACCGCCCACGGCTGTCATGCTACAGTCGGCCCGTTACTTCCGCATATGTCTTGCGCCCGTAGCTCAGCCCGGATAGAGCGTTTGCCTGCGGAGCAAAAGGCCGGCAGTTCAAATCTGCCCGGGCGCACCACTAAAATCCGCTAGCTATATTCTTCCCTTGCCGCCCTCCTCCGGAGCGCTACGTTCCGATTCCTGTTTCGCTGCCAAAAATCTATGACCGCCTCTCAGGTTCGGAGCATGGATAGTACTCGATCGGCGCAAGAGCTGCCGGGCCATACCGATGCCAGTACTACCATGGTCTACACCCCTGGCTCAATCAAGGGCGGGGTGGCATCCGGAGCCTCGCAGATCGCCTTCCCTGTCCCGCTGCCAACATCGCTTTTGGGATCCCGGCTGATGCTCCAAGCCGGTCTCGATAACAAGGCTGTCGGTGCCGCCGCTTTGCCGCCAAAACCCCCGCAGCCACGCGGCGATAGGCGCCCAGGGGAGATCGGGCCCCTGCCAGATTAGGCGGCGAGCCCGTAGGCTCACAGTTTAGATCGATCTGTCTAATTGTAGTTCGGCCCATATGGAAAGACGCCGGCGCTCCGCTTGACACCACGCTTTACTGTAGCTATCATAATGTCATGCGAATTTAGTTCGATCCCGCGAAAGACGCAACGAATCGGCAGAAGCACGGTGCATCCTTGGCAGTTGCCGGCGAACTCGATTGGGAAGCTGCACTTGTGTGGGTTGATGACCGCTTCGAGTATGGCGAGACGCGAATGATTGCGCTGGTCCCAAAGACGGCCATCCTGTACTACGCGGCATTTGTTGACCGTGGCAACGTGCGAAGGATCATCAGCCTGCGCCGTGCCAATCGTCGAGAGGTGAAACACTATGTCGAAAACGTCTAAGCGTCCTGCGATCGCGATGCCGACCGTAGAGGAAGACAAGGCAATTACCGCGGCGGCGAAGGCCGACCCGGATGCACAGCCCCTCACGCCTAGCCAATTAAAGTCCATGGTTCCCCTTCGTGTACTACGTGGGCGCCCGAAGTCCGAGAACAAGAAACTCCTCGTGTCTGTGCGCTACAGTCGCGAGGTAGTCACGTACTTCAAGTCAACGGGCGAGGGCTGGCAGTCGCGGATGGATAGTGTGCTTCGCGAGTACGTTGAACGTAAAGCGCGCTGAGCGTGAGATTGGGGCCGAACCTCTGCCCTTGCTTCGAGCAGATCGTAGGCGCCACGTACGGTGTGATCGTAGCCGAGCTTTCCTTTTGGAACGGGAGAACGGCATGGGACATCCTACTGGAACAGGGATACTCCAACCCCCCTCGCATCAGCGTGCTACCAGGTGGACACCTGCCGCCCTCACCCCTCCGCTCGCACCTCCCGCAAAGCCCGCCTCTTGCCACCTGTCTGGCATGACCTCGGTACAGGCAGGCATCGCACTGTGCGATAACGGGGCCGGGCCACACCGATGTCAGTACGACCATGATCTACATCCATATGCTCAATCAAGGGTGGGGTGGCGTCCGCGGTTGGGCGCTTCGCGTCGGCCATCACGCGGATGCCGCATAACAATGGTCTACGCGAGCATGCTCGCGCGTCCGCCTGTCGCTGATCCGCAGCGCCGTTGGGCGTGAAATGGGGCTATGTGGCAATACGTAGTGAAGGTGTTGGTTACGGCAGCGGTGGTCGTCGCAGTTTCTGAGCTTGGTAAGCGCAGTTCGTTCTGGGGCGCGCTGCTTGCGTCCCTGCCCCTCACGTCTCTCCTCGCCTTTATCTGGATCTACATTGGCACGGGCAGCACGGAGTCCGTCGCAACGCTGTCGCAGAGCATCTTTTGGCTGGTACTGGCTTCGCTTCCACTGTTCCTGATCCTGCCGTTTCTCCTTAGCTCCGGCGTCGCGTTTTGGCCTAGTTTCGGCCTCGCCTGCGCGCTTACCGTTAGTGCATACTTTACGCTCGTGTGGGTCTTGGAGCGTTTCGGTGTGAGTCTGTAGAGTTCGCCAAGTAAGAGATAACTGCCCAGGCGGTGATGGAGCAGGAGGAGGCACTTTCCGCATAATGGGTAGCGGCATAAACTGTGGCGCCTGACCAAGCCGGTGAAGCTGAGCACTATGGCTTGACACCCCTCTGGAGTTCGTGTTAGCGTGCGCCTGTCGAGAGTTGGAAGGTCTTCGTGCGTCCTCTCTTAGCGTGTTCCTCACACATAATCTTCTGGTAATACTGGCGGGTCGAAGGGTCTGTTACGCCTACTTGCGAACGAGGCTGGTGTACGGGAAGGGATGCTGGTCAGGGAGAGGTCGATGATGGAGCGGAATGAAGGGCTTCAGGCACCGAAAGAGGGCTGCGCGATTGTCGTAAAAGATGGTCAGTTGATCGTTCCTGACGATCCGATCATTCCGTTCATCGAAGGTGACGGGACGGGCCGCGACATCTGGCGCGCCTCAGTCCGCGTGTTCGATGCAGCGGTGAAAAAAGCCTATGGCGGGAAGCGCCGTATCGTCTGGTTAGAGGTCTATGCGGGCGAGAAGGCGTTCAATGCCCTCAAGACCTGGTTGCCGGAGGAGACCATTGCAGCTTTCCGCACTTACGTGGTCGGGATCAAGGGGCCGCTTACGACGCCAGTGGGAGGCGGTATCCGGAGCCTGAACGTGGCGCTCCGCCAACTCCTCGACCTGTATGTCTGCCTCAGGCCGATCGGCTACATTCGCGGCGTCCCGAGCCCTGTGAAGCGCCCTGAACTGGTAGACATGGTGATTTTTCGAGAGAATACAGAGGACATCTACGCCGGAATCGAGTGGGAAGCCGGATCGCCAGAGGTCAGTAAGGTCATCCACTTCCTTCAGGACAGGATGGGCGTCAAGAAGATCCGCTTCCCGGAGAGCTCTGCGATCGGGATTAAACCGGTCAGCCGAGAAGGGAGTGAGCGACTGATTGAAGCCGCGATTCAATACGCGCTTCGACATAAGCGAAAGTCTGTGACGATGGTCCACAAAGGGAACATCATGAAGTTTACAGAGGGCGCGTTT
Source organism: Candidatus Methylomirabilis limnetica (assembly GCF_003044035.1). Lineage (NCBI taxonomy): Bacteria > Methylomirabilota (SeqCode) > Methylomirabilia (SeqCode) > Methylomirabilales (SeqCode) > Methylomirabilaceae (SeqCode) > Methylomirabilis (SeqCode) > Candidatus Methylomirabilis limnetica. Next base: position 113,212 of record NZ_NVQC01000015.1, on the reverse strand, counting down.
CGGGACTGGGGATATGCCCTGGCGGCCAGTAAGTATCGCCACGAGACGGTCAGCCTTCGAGAGAGCTGGATCCTTGACAACAAAGAGAAGAGGCCCACCCTCACGGCCTGGGAGAATGCCCTGGCCATCGAGCCCGGTTACAAAGATATGACACCGGACCGGCAGTCGCGGGTCTGCGAGGAGGTGGAGGCTGCTCTCGCGCTGTGGCCGACGCACGGCGATGGGCAGTGGAGGAGCAAGCTGATGATCAAGGATTCGATCGCCGACATTACGCTGCAGCAGACCATGACACGGGCTGATGAGTTCGACGTGATCGCGACGCTGAACCTGAATGGCGATTATCTCTCTGATGCACTCGCCGCCCAGATCGGTGGGATCGGAATTGCTCCTGGGGGGAATATCAACTATCGTACCGGTCACGCGATCTTTGAAGCGACCCATGGTACGGCGCCGAAATACGCCGACCTGGACAAGGTGAATCCTGGCTCGGTTATCCTCTCCGGCGAGATGATGCTGCGACACCTCGGCTGGAACGAGGCGGCGGACTTGGTGGTCCGGGGGCTGGAGGAGACCATTGCTCGGAGGCAGGTCACCTATGACTTTGCCAGGCTGCTGCGTGCCGAGGGGGCTACTGACGTCAAGGAGCTGAAGTGCTCCGAATTCGCCACTGCCGTCATCGAGCAGATGAGCCAGGCAAGCTAAGACGTGAACACTTGGGGGTATTGATGCGACCGAAGGTAACCGTAGCTGGCGGTGCGGGTAACGTTGGAGCCACCGTTGGTCAGTATCTCGTCGTGCAAGAGCTGGCCGATGTGGTACTGATCGATATCCTGGAGAGCGTCCAGCATGGACGAGGGCTGGACCTGCTCCAGACGGGTCCGATCCTGGGATCTGACAGCCGGGTCATCGGCACAAAGGACTATCGGGACTCGGCCAACTCCGACATTGTGGTCGTGACCGCCGGCATTACCAGAAAGCCGGGAATGAGTCGGGATGATCTGCTCCACACGAACGCCAGGATTGTGGGCGAGGTGATCGAGCAGGTTGTGGCCCACTCGCCGAACTGTATCCTTATCATCGTCAGTAACCCGCTTGACGCGATGACCCAACTGGCGCTCAAGCGAAGCGGCTTTGCTCGAGAGCGGGTCATCGGCATGGCGGGCGTGCTGGACGCTGCGCGATTTCGAACCTTTATCGCGCAAGAGCTTCAGGTCTCTGTTGAGAATGTTCATGCCTGCGTGCTCGGCGGCCATGGCGACGCGATGATTCCTCTGCCTCGATTCTCAACGGTTGCCGGGATTCCGATCACCGAGTTGCTGCCGCCCGACCGGATCGAGGCGCTGGTGAAGCGGACAGCCGGTGGCGGGGGGGAGATTTTGGCGCTGCTGGGAACGGGAAGCGCGTATTACGCGCCGGGCGCCTCAGTCGTAGAGATGGTAGGGGCGATTCTGAAGGATAAGAAAAAGATCCTGCCCTGCTGCGTCTACCTGGAAGGGGAGTACGGGATACACGGGTTATGCGTCGGTGTCCCGGTCAAGCTGGGCGCCGGCGGTATTGAGCAGATCATCGAAATTCGACTGACACCTGATGAAACCGCGGCACTGAATCGATCGGCGGCTGCTGTGAAAGAGCTGGTTGACATCCTGAAGCTCTGAACGGACGATGGTTAACTGTGAACACTTAACAGGAGGAGGACGGGCCGTGATGCAACTGAGAAGCAGATACTTGGGTTCCTTGGCGCTGGTCGTAGGGTTGTTGGTCGCAGGCTGCGGTGAGGAGGTCAAGAAGGAGAATGAGCAGTTGAAAGGGCAGATGACAATCCTTCAGAAGGAGAATGCCGACCTTAAAGCTGGGGCGGTGACGGTGAAGGGTGATAACGAGGCGATGAAGAAGGAGCTCGATGAGATGAAGGCGCAGATGCAACTGATGGAGGAGCAGATGAAGGCCAAGGGCAAGCCTGCAAAGAAATAAGGGAACTACTCAGGTAGAGAGACTGTAGGCTTTTAGGCTATAGGAACGCGCACAGATGAGCCAGGCGTTTTCCGGTTGCGACGCGACAATGATGGAGACCGAAAAGGTTCTGGACGCCTTAATTCGGTTCATGCGCAACGACTCACAGCCTTCAGCCTACAGCCTCAACACCAGAGCAGTTACGAAATAAGTAGCCTGCCCAGGCGATAGTACTACCGTGAGCCCTTCAGGGACTCATGGCCGACGAGCGACTCAACAACCAGCGGGGGTAGGTCGTGGCAGCAACCGCGCGAAGGGAGATCTGGTGGCTGCAGCCGATGCTGATCGTGCTGACGCTAGGCGGGTTCATGGTCTACACGACCTGGGCAGTCCTTCAGGGAGCCCACTATGACTATAAGAACTACCTCTCGCCTTTCTATCCACCCTTCGCCAAGCCTGAATGGTGGCCGCTCTCACCGGCCTTCCTGATCCTCTGGGCCCCGGCGGGCTTTCGGTTGAGCTGCTACTATTTCCGGAAGGCCTTCCATCGTTCTTTCTTGCTGGCCCCGCCGGCCTGCGCGGTTGCTGACGCGCGGGCCGGCTATACAGGGGAATCCCGATTCCCCCTCATCCTCATGAACTTCCATCGCTACTTTCTCTATCTCGCCATGGTCGAGCTCATCGTCTTGTGGTACCACGCCGCCCGCAGTATCGTCTTTGACGGCCGACTCGGCGCGGGGACGGGCTCACTCGTGATGGTGGCCAATGTCACCCTCCTGAGTCTCTACCTGACCTCTTGCCACTCCTTTCGACACCTCATCGGCGGGCGCCTCGACTGTTTCTCACTCTGCCCATCCCGGCACGCCCTCTGGAGTCAGGTCAGCCGTCTCAACGAGTGTCACATGCTTTGGTTCTGGCTCAGCCTCTTTTCCGTAGGATTGACTGATCTGTATATTCGCCTCCTGTCGATGGGCATCATCAGCGACATGAGGCTCTTCTGATGGTGCAGGGGCAGTACGAGACTTACGAACACGATGTGCTCATCATCGGTGGCGGTGGCGCAGGCCTGCGCGCAGCCATCGAAGCCAAGGCGCAGGGCGTCTCCGTGGGCCTTATCTGTAAGTCGCTCCTGGGCAAGGCCCATACGGTCATGGCCGAGGGCGGGATCGCGGCCGCCCTCGGTAACGTCAATCCAGAGGACAACTGGCAAGTGCATTTCCGCGACACGATGCGAGGCGGAAAGCTGCTGAACAACTGGCGGATGGCCCAACTGCATGCCCAGGAGGCGCCGGAGCGAGTCCTGGAACTGGAACGGTGGGGCGCAGTGTTCGACCGGACCAAGGATGGGCTTATCCTGCAACGCGACTTTGGCGGTCACCGCTACGCACGCCTGGCCCACGTCGGCGACCGGACGGGCCTTGAGATGCTCCGCACCCTGCAGCAGCATGCGGTGGCTCAGGGGATCGAGGTCTACATGGAATGCACCGTAACGCGCCTGCTCAAAGATGGTGACCGCGTAGTTGGCGCATTCGGCTATCGGCGCAGCACCGGTCAGTTCATCGTCGTGATGGCGAAGGCGGTGATCCTTGCGACCGGCGGTATCGGCAAGCTATGGAAGTTCACCTCCAACTCCTGGGAGTGTACCGGCAACGGTACCATGCTGGCCGTCGATGCCGGCGCGGACCTGATCGACATGGAGTCGTACCAGTTTCACCCGACCGGGATGGTGTGGCCGCCATCGGTGCGGGGGACCCTCGTGACTGAAGGGGTACGTGGCGACGGCGGGACACTGCGGAACAGTAGCGGCGAGCGCTTCATGTTCCGATACATCCCGGAGTTCTTCAAGGCCGAGACCGCCGACAATGAGGCTGAGGCCGACAGGTGGTATACGGACAAGAAGCACAACCGGCGTACGCCAGATCTGCTGCCGCGCGATGAGGTAGCGCGGGCGATCAACTCAGAGGTAAAAGCCGGTCGCGGGAGTCCGCACGGCGGGGTCTTCCTCGACATCGCCTCGCGGCGGCCCGCAGACTACATCATGCGGCGTCTGCCGTCGATGTACCACCAGTTCAAGGAGCTGGCCGGCGTAGACATCACGAAAGAGCCGATGGAGGTCGGGCCGACCGCCCATTATATGAATGGGGGGATCCGGGTCGACGCGGACTCGACAGCGACGGCGGTGCCCGGCCTGTTCGCGGCCGGCGAGGTCGCAGGAGGGCTACATGGCGGCAACCGCCTTGGCGGCAACGCCCTGTCTGATCTCCTGGTCTTTGGCCGGCGCGCGGGTCAGTATGCGGCGCTGTACGCGAAAAGCCTCTCCAACTCGCCGACGGCTGATACGAGCCAGCTTGACGCGTGCGCACGTGAGACCCTGATGCCGTTTGAGGGTAAGGGCGCCGAGAATCCCCACGCTTTTCATGCCGAGTTGCAAGAGACCATGCAGCCGCTGGTGGGGATCATCCGGACGGAAACGGAGCTGCAGGAGGCGCTGGTACAACTCGGACAGTACCGACAGCGACTGCCGCAGGTTCGTGTCGAGGGTGGCCGTACCTACAATCCCGGCTGGCATGCGGCCTTGGACCTGAACGCGATGCTCACAGTGGCGGAATGCGTGACGCGAGCGGCGCTGGAACGCAAGGAAAGCCGTGGCGGGCATACGCGGGACGATTACCCGGCCGCAGATCCACGGTTTGCTTCAGTGAACGTGGTCGTCCGCAAACGTTACGGGGCGATCGTCACGGCACTGGAGCCGACCATCGAGATGCCGGAGGATCTCAGGCAGCTTATCGAGGAGAAGGGGTGATGCCGGTCATCACGCTACAGCTCTTCCGGGGCGACGCGAGGAGCGGAGATTTCACGGAGTACCGGGTAGAGGCCGAGGAGGGGATGGTCCTCCTCGACGTGATCCACCGAGTACAGGCGACGCAGGCGCCTGACTGTGCGGTCCGATGGAACTGCAAGGCCGGCAAGTGCGGCTCGTGCAGTGCCGAGATCAACGGCCGGCCACGGCTTATGTGTATGACCCAGATGAGCCTGTTTCCTGCCGGTGAACCGATTACGGTCGCCCCCATGAAGGCCTTCCCGATTATCCGGGACCTGGTGAGCGATGTCTCCTTCAACTACGAGGTCGCCAAGACGATCCCCGCCTTCAGGCCGCGACCGTCCGAGCCTGATGGCACCCATCGGATGATGCAAGAAGACGTCGAGCGGATTCAGGAGTTCCATAAGTGCATCGAGTGCTTTCTCTGTCAGAATGTCTGCCACGTCATCCGTGACCATGAAGAGAACAAGCCGCACTTTGCCGGGCCCCGCTTCTTCGTTCGTATGGCGGCGCTGGAGATGCACCCGTTGGACACCCACTCGCGCACGGAAATGCTCCGGGCGAAAGCCGGGATTGGCTACTGCAACATCACCAAGTGCTGCACCGAGGTCTGCCCCGAGCAGATCCGGATCACCGACAACGCCATTATCCCGCTGAAGGAGCGCGTAGTGGACGATTGCTACGATCCGATCCTCTGGCTGCTCCGTAAGCTCACCCGAAAGTAATAGGCGTCCGCTCCCCGTCAAAGACCGACTCTTCTCCCGCAAGTATCAGCGAGCTATACATCGACATAATTCTCAGGTAGTTCGTCATTCCGGGCTCGACCCGGAATCCAGTGCCTTCCTTAACTCCCGCTTACGAGGGAATGCCGCCTATCGCTACGACTTATAACGCTAAGCATAATGGCTCAACAACGGGGGTTCGCGGGGCAGACTCTTGTGCTTAACGGTATCGGTCCAAAATGCTACAGAAAGCAGCAGGTGATGGCCAGTAGTCAACGCATCAAATATGAGTATACTACCGCTATAATGTAGGAATACTATTATATTGACTAACTATATTAGAGATGGTATCCGTATATTGAAAGTATTCCCAAAGGAGGTTCCATGGATAAGGCGGTTGTCACGGTCAAGGGTCAAGTGGTGATCCCGTCGAGGCTTCGGCGGAGGTTTGGCATCAAAAAGGGAACGCAGGTGTACCTTTACGAACGGGAGGGAGAAATCGTTCTCAAGCCGATCACTGACGAATATATCCGGACGATGGCAGGGATGACCGGCACCAAGGGCAGGCTCCTGAAAGCGTTGATGGCGGAAAAGGCAAAGGAGCGGGAGCTGTGAGGGCGGCCCTTCGGGTGTTAGATTCGTACAGTCTTATCGCCTATCTGGAGGGTGAGGCTGGGGCAGAGAGGATGATTGAACTGTTCCGGGTCGCAAGGGATTCCGGACGCGATCTTCTCCTCTCAGTGATCAACTGGGGTGAGGTGTACTACATCACGCTGAGAGAGGCGGGACGCGAGCGGGCCGAGGAGGTGGCTCACCTTATTTCGACGTTGCCGATCGAGGTTATTCCTGCCGATCTGGATTTGACTAGGCAGGCGGCCGAATTCAAGTCCAGCAAGAAAATGTCTTACGCCGACTGTTTCGCCGCAGCCTTGGCAAAACTCAAGAAGGCGGAACTCGTGACAGGGGATAAGGAGTTCAGACAAGTAGAGGGGGAACTGAAGATTCTGTGGTTAGCATAGTCTTTCAACTCGCGCCTACTCGACCGTTACGCTCTTGGCGAGGTTGCGGGGCTGGTCCACGTCACACCCCTTCCGTACGGCGATATGGTAGGCGAGGAGTTGCAGGGGGACGACAAGGAGTAGGGGCATCAGGTGAGGGGAGGTGTGAGGGATGTTGACCAAATGGTCGGCCTTGGCCATCAGGCGGGAATCGGTCTCGTCGGAGAGGGCGATGACGATCCCGTTACGCGTTTTCACTTCCTCGATATTGCCCAACACCTTCTCGAAGGTCCTATCCTTTGGCGCGAGAAAGACTACTGGCATCTCTTCAGTAATCATGGCGATGGGTCCGTGTTTCATCTCGCCGGCCGGATACCCCTCGGCGTGGATATAGGAGATCTCCTTGAGCTTCAGGGCCCCCTCCAGCGCGATGGGGTAGTTGATGCCGCGGCCAAGGTAGAGGAAATCCGAGGCGGTGTAGAAGTGCCCAGCCAGTTCTTCCAGCGCGGGCCCGAGGGAGAGTACCTGCTCCATCTGCTGTGGCAGGCGGACCAGCTCACTGAGTAATTCCTGGGATCTCGTTCCATCGAGGCACCCTCTGGCTCGACCTAGGGCCAATGCCAGCAGGTAGAGAGCGGCGAGTTGGGAGGTGAAAGCCTTAGTCGAGGCGACGCCGATCTCCGGGCCGGCGTGGGTGTACAGGACGCCATCGCTTTCGCGGCTGAGCGTAGAGCCGACCACGTTGCAGATGGCGAGGGACTTACAGCCGTGGCGACGGGTTTCGCGCAGGGAGACCAGGGTATCCAGCGTTTCACCGGACTGACTGATTGTGACGACCAGCGTCCGCTCATTCAGGATCGGGTTGCGGTATCGGAACTCGGAGCCATAGTCCACCTCGACCGGAATACGCGCCAGATCCTCGATGAGGAATTTGCCGACCAGCCCGGCATGCCAGGAGGTCCCGCAGGCGACGAGGACGATCCGATCGATCGTCGGCAGCGTGCTGCGGAGTGACTCCAGCCCTTCGAGGTAGATCTGTCCACTCTCCAACGAGAAGCAACCATGGATAGTGTCACGGATGGCTCTGGGCTGCTCGTAGATCTCCTTCAGCATGAAGTGCTCGTATCCGCTCTTCTCGGCCATGATGGGGGTCCAGAGGATCTTCTGGATCTTTTTCTCCACCGGCTCCCCTGTCAAGGTTGTGACGTTGACACCGTCATGGGAGAGGACCACTATCTCTTCGTCGTCCAAAAACAGGACATCGCGGGTGTGGGAAAGTATGGCGGTGACGTCGGAGGCGATGAAGAACTCCCCGTCACCAAGCCCCACGACCAGTGGGCTGCCATTCCTGGCCGCCACCAGTCTGCGCGGATCGCTCTTCCAGAGAACCCCAAGCGCGTAGGCCCCAACGACGCTGGTTAGCGCTCGGCGTACGGCAACCTCTAAGTCTCCCGTTTCCTGAAGTTGCGCCTCGATCAGGTGGGCGACCACCTCGGTGTCGGTATCGGACGTGAAGCGGTGTCCCTCCTGCTGGAGCTTTTCTTTCAGGGCAAGGTAGTTCTCGATAATGCCGTTGTGGACGACGACTAGGTCGCCTGTACAATCGCTGTGGGGATGCGCGTTCGCTTCTGTGGGCCGGCCGTGTGTGGCCCAGCGCGTGTGGCCAAGACCAACCTCTCCTGAGAGGTCACGACCCCACAGGGCGTTCTCCAGCTCCTTGATCTTCCCCACGCTGCGATACAGGGCGATCCGGTCCTGTTGGATGATGGCCAGGCCGGCCGAGTCGTAGCCCCGATACTCCAGCCGCTTGAGCCCCTCCAGGAGGATCGGGACGACCTTCTTGTGTCCGACATACCCCACGATTCCGCACATCGCTCTACCCCTTCTGCTGCTTAGACCGAAATACCGCAGCGAAGCCGGTCTTATTGATCTGCCGTGCCCGGCCCAACGCCAGCGCATCGGCCGGTACGTCCTCTGTGATGGTCGATCCGGCAGCAATGATGGCGCCGCGGCCCACCGAAACCGGCGCCACGAGGCTCGCGTTGCTGCCCACAAACACGTCGTCTTCGATGACGGTCTGGTGCTTGGTGACGCCGTCATAGTTACAAGTAATCGTCCCGGCGCCGATGTTGACCCGCTCCCCGATACTGGTGTCGCCGATGTAGCTCAAGTGTGGGACCTTGGACCCTTCGCCGATGATCGACTTCTTAACCTCCACGAAGTTTCCAATCTTGGCCCGGTGGTGAAGCTGAGTGTGGGGCCTTAGGTGTGCGTAGGGTCCGATCTGGCACCCATCACCGATCTGGCTCTCTTGGATAATGCATCCATCAAGGATAACAGTGCCATCGCCCACCGTCGAATTGCGGATCCGGCAGCCTGAGTAGATCGTTGTCCCCTCCCCGATCACGGTTTGCCCTTCGAGGGTGACGTTGGGATAGAGGATCGAATCGGGACTGATCCTGACATACGGGCCTATGTAGGTACGCTCGGGGTCGAGCAGGGTGACCCCCTCGGTGAGCAGTCGCATGGCGGTCTTTCGCCAAAGAAGACGATGGATCTCAGCCAGCTCGGCGCGGGTGTTGACCCCTCGCACCTCGTCGGGATCGAGCACTCGGCAAGCCTGCACGCCCCCGTCGCGATCCCGCAACAGCGCGATGGCGTCAGGGAGATAGAGTTCACCCTTGACAGCGGAAGGACGGATCGTCTGGAGGGCCTTAAAAAGCGCGGGTGCGGCAAAGCAATAGACTCCGGCGTTGATTTCGTGGATTTGCCGCTCCTGCGGCGTAGCCTCCAGCTCCTCGACGATCCGCAGGAGTTCCCCTGTAGCGGATCGCACAATCCGTCCGTAGCCGGTTGGCTCAGCCACCTCAGCCGTGAGCACGGTGGCCAGCGCACGGGCCTCGCGGTGCGCCAGCAGGAGGCCGTCGAGGGTTGCTGAGGTGAGGAGGGGCGTATCCCCCGATACGACCAACAGATCGCCATCGAAGTCAGCAAGGGCCTCTTGGGCTTGGAGTAAGGCGTGAGCTGTACCTCGCCGTTTCGGTTGGCAAACGAATTCGACGGCTTTGCCAGCCAGGGCCTCTCTTACTCTGTCGGCTTGGTAGCCGACGATCACGAGCGTTCGCTTTGCCAGGAAAGGGCGGCACGCTTCGACGACGTAGGCGATCATCGGCAGGCCGGCCACCTGGTGTGCCACCTTCGGGAGCTTCGAGCGCATCCTGCTACCCTGGCCGGCAGCCAGGATGACCGTGCAGAGATCGTTCACGTGCAGACACACCTCCTCGGACGCGTCTATTGCGTGCGGCGTCTGCCGCGTCGTTGCGTCTAACCCGAAGATCGAGACTCAAAACCCGAAACTCTAATTTGGGCTATGGGTCACAGTCTCCGTGATGCTACCACACCTTCCGATGGCCGCAAAATCGATTGCGCGGACTCAGGGATAGAGATTGACATCGCAGCCGGGTCGTTTGCCTGTCATTGCGAGCACCCGAAGGGTGCGCGGCAATCTTGGTGCAGAACGGCGAGATTGCTTCGCTGCGCTCGCAATGACGGGGGGATGGCGCCTCACGTCTGCCTCCCCTGTACCTCGAGTGCGCGCAGGGCCGCCGAGACGACGAAGAGGGAGCCTGTGACGACAACGGCATCCTCTGGATCGGTCACTGTCTTGGCCAGTGCGATCGCCTCGGCCACATCCTCCAGGATCTCGATCTTAGGACAGAAGCGTTCGGCCTCCGGCAGACGGCGCGGATCGGCGGCACGCTCACTCTCCGGACGGGTGAGGATCACCCGCTTTGCCAGTGGCCCCAACTCTTGCAGCATCGCGATCCAGTTCTTATCCTGCAGCACGCCGAACACCAGGGTCAAGCGACCGGCAAACCCTTGCTCCTCGAGAAAAGCCCGTAGTGCGATCGCGCCTGCCGGGTTGTGGGCGCCATCCAGGATTACAAGGGGGCGGCCGGGGAAAATCTGGAGACGGCCAGGCCATTGTGCCTGGCGTAACCCTTCGCGGATTGAACCCTCCGAAATGACGGCGCCAGCGGTCCGGAGGAGTCGGGCCGCTGCAAGAGCAGCGACCGCGTTGATGACCTGATGCCTGCCGAGAAGGGGGATGTCGAAGGTTTCGGTGGGCTGCCCCTTTTCGCCCAAGCTGAATCGCTGACCGGAGAGATCTGACCGGTGAACCCGCCAGTCGTATGAGTTCCGGACATCGAAAAGGGTCGCGCCCCGCTTTCGACAGGCGTCGGTAATGACGGCCAGGGCTTCGGGGGCATCGACGGCAGTGACGACCCGCGTTCCCTCCTTGACGATTCCTGCCTTCTCTGCGGCGATCGCTCCTAGCGTCTTTCCAAGATACTCCTCATGCTCCAAGGCGATATTGGTGATGACCGCTACCTGGGCGTCGATGACGTTAGTGGCATCGAACCGCCCCCCCATCCCTACTTCCACCACCGCGTAGTCCACCTTGCTGCGAACGAAGTGCATGAAGGCAAGGGCGGTCGCGACTTCGAAAAAGGTGGGGTGCGTAGGGGCGCTGCTTGCTGCGCCCGGTGCGTGGCGAAATCCCCCCGTGCCCCCCTTTTGTAAAGGGGGGGTGGGGGGTTTTGGCGTTCCGGATGCCGGGTGTAGGGTGTAGGGTGTCGGAAAGAACTCAGCGATGACGTGACGAAGTTCATTGGTGAGGGCGACGACGTCGGCCTCCGCGATGGCCTGACCGTCTACCTGAATCCGCTCCGTGAACTCCAGGAGATGCGGTGAGGTGTAGAGCCCGACCCGATATCCGGCAGTCTTCAGGATCGACGCGAGAAAGGCAGCGGTAGACCCTTTGCCGTTAGTCCCCCCGATTAGAATGGACGGAAACCGACGGTGCGGATCTCCAACCGCCCCAAGAAGCCGCTGGATATTCTCGAGATCCAGCTTCACGCCGTAACGCTGGAGCCCATAGAGATAGGCAATCGCCTGGGGATAGGTCACAACGTACCTACAGGGGCCACTGAGTTACAGTCATCCAGCAACTGATCAATCATCTGAGATGACATGACGAGCTCCAGCAGAGATCGCTACTTGGCGCAGCGGAACCCAAGGTCGTTGAAGCGGCGATAGACGTGGCCGCTGGCGGTCCGCCGGGTCGTCCGCGCATGCCACTCTGGAGTGTACCACCCCCCACCTCGCTCGACCCTGCTGCCTCTGACGGTGGGGTCTTCGCGTCCGTCACCGGGATCATAGGGATAGGGCTTGTAGAGTGACGATGTCCACTCCCAGACATTGCCGGCCATATCCATCACCCCGTAAGGGGAGGCCCCTTTTGGGTAGCTCCCCACAGAGGTGGCGGACCCGACCGAGTATCCGACGTTGGCCCGTTCAGCCTCGAAGGTATTGCCCCATGGATAACGTCGGCCATCGGTGCCGCGGGCAGCCCTTTCCCACTCCGCCTCAGTCGGCAGGCGCTTGCCGACCCATCGGCAGTACGCCACCGCCGCCTGATAACTGATGATGGTTGCCGGCAGGCTGGCCTTGGTGGAATCATCGTATCCTCGGTTGGGCGGCCGGGTGCAGGCACCCGCCTCGATGCAGGGCAGGTAGCGGCCGTTCGTCACCTCGAATTTGTCAATGGAGAAGGGCCCCACGAAGACCTTTGAGGTCGGCTTCTCATTGTCATCGGCCTCTGGATCATTGGAGCCCATGAGGAACTCGCCTGCCGGGATGGCCAGCATCTCGACATTATCCTGAACAGGCGCCGCCATCTGGGCACTCGTCAGCCCGTAAGTGATGGTGAGGAATAGGAGTGCAGCCCCTGTAACGAGAGCCGTTCGCTTCATCTGCGATTCCTCCTGTGCAAAGCGGGCGCAGCAAGCGGCGCCCCTACGTTAGTGCTCCCGGGTTCCCTTCGATGACCTACCAGAGCGGGGAGTGTGGATAGCGCCGAGCCAACCAGCGATCGAATCCAAACGAGCGACCGGCCCGCGTGAGGAAGACCACCAGCAGACCGGCCATAAACGCCTGGTCCGAGGTGGTGGCTGGCGACCCGCCCCCCTTGGCCAGAAAGAAACTGAGCGTCATGAAGATCCCCGCCAGCGCAGCCGGACGCGTCAAGAACCCAAGCAGGAGCGCCAGGCCGGCCAGGATCATCCCCCAGGTGACCAGTTCGGCAAAGAGCTGATGATGGGGAATTGCCACGCCGGTCAGGAACGGCTTATACCAGCCAAACGCCCCGGTGGTCTTGGTCGTGAGCCACTTCTCCAGCGCGTCTGAACCGGTAAAGCCGCCGGTCAACTTCCCGACGCCATCCAGGAAAAAGTAGTAGCCAAAAAAGATGCGTAGGAGTGCGACCTGCCAGAGCTTCGTTTCTGTCTGCCAGTTGCCCAGTAGTTTGGTCACCGATGCTCCTGATGAGTGTCCACGCTACAGCTTCTCGACCTCAAAGACTCGGATGTTATCCTCCTCACGCGTTGAGAGGATTTTCAGGCCGACGTCGGTCAGCAACGATACGAAAATCGCGGCCGCAAACGGGAATGGACCGGCGTCAAACGCAAATTCCACTCGCTCGCCGGGCTGAAGCTCCTCGGCATGAATCTGAAAGACGCGCTTTAAGTAGGTGATGATATCCGCGCTACACGCGGGAGCCCGAACAACAATGCGCCGCATCGGCATGTCCTCTACCCCGATCGGGGATCGGAGGCCGCCGCTAGATCTTTTTCCGCGTCAGGTACCAACGTTCGGCTCCTGCCTTGGCACGCTTGTCAGCCTCATCAATCGTTTGTGGCGGGGGAACGATCACATCCTGGCCGGGCTGCCAGTCGACCGGGCAGGCGACCCCGTACTTGTCGACGGTCTGTAGCGCCTTCAGGCTCCGCAGGATCTCATCGATGTTTCGCCCGAAGGGGATCGGATAGTACATGGCGAAGCGGAGGATCCCCTCGGGGTCGATGAAGAAGACACCGCGTACGGTGAGGCCGAGCTCTGGGTTGATCAGGTCGTAGAGGTTGGCCACGACCTTATCGGGATCGGCGACCACCGGGAAATCGAATTTGACCTTGGCCGACTCCTCCATGTGGCGGAGCCACTCGATGTGTGAGTAGATACTATCCACGCTCAGGCCGATCACCTCGCAGTCCAGGTCCTTGAATTCCTTGTGTCGCTTGGCGAACTGAATGAACTCCGTCGTACAGACCGGCGTAAAGTCGGCAGGGTGAGCAAAGAATAGGACCCACTTGCCGCGGAACTGGGACAGGGCGATGGGACCCTTGGTAGTATTGGCGGTGAATTCCGGCGCCTTCGATCCGATCTTGACCATGTGACCTCCTTTGAGGCTTAGTTTATAGCGTTGTCAGCACCGAGCCTTGCCTTCCTCGTTCCAATCGGCCTAACTGTCGTCTACTCAGAGTTATTGATTCAGTACTATTGTAGTCCATAGTTCGCCCTGAGCGAACAACGATTTTCTGATCGCTCTCAGAACATCCCGTTCACCTGACGCAGCCATCGGAAGAGCCAAGCTGAGGCATCCTAGCGGGCAACCCAAGACGCCTGGCGCATACCCCATCTTTGCAGTCTCTTCAGTATACGCGATCCCCCGTCAGCGTCGCTAATCTTCGTGAGCTGAGTGGGTGCCGTAGAGGAACTCGACACCCAACCAGACGGAATGAGCGTCCTGGTGTTGCAGGTGATCTGCCCGGTCGTAGTTATACTGCAAGCGAATCCGGGAGAACTCAGATGGATGCCAGGCCAGTAGGGGCGAGAGGCGATGCCGATCGTCGCGGAAGGGGTCGGCCCCTCTACCATCATAGGCAAGCACGCTCGCCCCGCTGCCGGTAGCAAACTCGTAGCGTAGCCCGGCAGCCCACCCGTAGGAGAACCCGTACAGCGCCTGGGTGTAGAACCCCCAGTCCCGTAAGGTCTTGCGCGGCAGGTCGGTTACCCCGTTAGAGAAACGATCGGCCACATAATCTCGACCCATCACCTCCGACTGCCAGAGAAAGAACGGCCAGTCGCGGAAACTGGTGACAGGGCGCCACGTCAGCTTGAGGTCGGCGCCATAGATGCGTGTGTGTCCGTCTGGACCGGAGGCGTTGGGACCAAAGAGTCCTGAGAGACCGGACTTAGTCGTGATCGTGTCGCTGACGTTCCAGGAGTTCACCCAACGGGTAAGATACGTGAGATCCTTTAGACTCCTGACGTCACGATTGACAAACGGGCGCCCACCGATCGGCCGCTCCTCGAAGAACTCCTCGTTCGCCAAGAAGCTCGACATGGTCTCGCCGTTAGCGTTTTGGACCCCTACTTGGAACTCGGAGAACCAGGGCAGAGGTGCCAGCCAGCCCAATCTAACGCCTGGCGCGCGCATCCCGTCAGGACCGAAGAGCCTGGTATTGATAACCGGTTCATCCAGCCAGTGCCACTGATGGGGATGCTGGGGGTTGATCTGACCGAACTCGGTAAAAAAATGTCCTCCTTTGATCTGCAGGCCGTAGGGGAGCGCCTGCGTGGTGAAGAATGCCTCCTCCAACTCGACACGAGTGTCCCCAACGATAGGGTCGATGAGATAGGTGATATAGGCCTCGCCCGTAAGGTACGGGTCCACGGCACCCTTCAATGACAGTTCAACGTTCTGAGCTGTAAAGCCGCGCTTACGGGGGTCGTGGTCGCCACCCTCGAGATTGCCAAGGGAAGCGTCGCGCTCAGTTGAGGATCCGGCGGCGAAGAGCGCATTCAGCGAGATGTCGATCAAACGGAATGTGGTTCCGCCGGCCTGACGGGCGAAGAGATCGGTTGTCACGGATACCGGTGCCGGCGCCTCTATTTCCTTCAACGCTTTCTCGATTGCCAATTCAGGGGTTACGGGTTTCTCCGCTGCTGGTAATTGAGATCGCATCGCTTCAACCTGACGCTGGAGATCCTCCAGCTTCCCCTGCTTCTCGACGTCACGCCGGCGAAGCTCTTCAACCTCCTTCTTTAGGGCCTCCAGCTCTGGGTTCTTGACCTGTGCCCACGCAGCTCCAGTTCCGATAATCAGTGCAGCCAAGCACATCAGCGTAATCAGTCCAAGCCGTTTGGTGGAGAGGGTAAGCATCGATTGTTCCTCCTCAAAAGACGACAGCACTAGCCGGGGCCGGACCACCCCGTACGAAAAGGCAACCGAGAAGGTAGGGGTAGTGCGAGCTTACCGACCGCAGGTCAGAACGATTCGGATGCTAGGAGAAAACAGGCGGGGCGCGGCTGTGAAAAGATCCGAGGTCTGTGACGTAGCGAACTGTAACGAATTGGGGAATGCGGAAGAGTGAGCCGAGGAAGAATTGCGGCAGGAGAGCGAAGAGGATGCCGGTCGCGACGACTTGGTGCCAGAAATGAATCGGGCAAGGCCCGTTCGCCTCTGGCCGAGGCTCGTCTGCGGACTGATGAGGATCAGCAGTCTGGCTCGAGTCGGGGACGAGCAGCCGAAGAAGCCCACCGAGTGAGTCGGCATCCCCGTGATCGTGGGGGTCAGGGACCAGCAGCAAGAAGCCGAAGGCCAGGACCACAAGGGCCGCAGTGACCCGACTGCTGCTCCACCTTCTTTGGATTCGCTCGCAGCCTTGCACCAGACTCCCCTCAGTCGTGAGCGACGACAAAACGGATTGCCTCTGCAAACAGACGATAGTCGCGGGGGTCCACTGGACCCGTTTCAGTAAGGCGGGGGCACGCAGCAGAAAATTCTTAGAAGGGGCGTCGTTAAATTGACTGCTGCGTCACTCATGGCTAACGAATATAGATGATTATTCCTACTCCGGCAAGTCCTTTGATGCTTGAAAGCCTCCCCTTCCCCATCCCCTAAACCCACCAGAGACTCCGTTCGCACTGAGGAGGCGCGGGCGTTTTGCGCCGTCTCGAAGTGCAGCTTCCGTTCTACATCTGGTCGGCTCCCCCCAGTCCGCTTTGAATACTGTGGAGTAACTTTACCAGATCAGACGGCTGAGTTTAACGAAAATGGGGGTTTTCTACAGCCTCAACGGCGAGCAGAACCGGCGCGGCGAAGCCGTGTCCGAGCTGATGCCCTAATTATCAGCCGATGCAGGCAAACCTAAACAAATGGTCGCTGTCCCGAATGGCGCTAGTTTAAGCTGTCGCCGCACAATAGCTGTTCCGGTTTAGTCAATGTTTTCGCCTGTTTCTTTCATGCAAATAATCCTTAAGCTAGCGCCATTCGTCGCTGTCCCTATTTACTATTTAGGTTTTGCCTGTGCTCAACTCGGGGCCTTCCAGTCCTCCGGAAGTCCACAGGCCTTCAGTACGGCCTTGGCGTAGGGCCAGCCCGTCTTGACCGTGCCGTTCTCGGCCCCGCTCACCATCGCTTGGGATTTCCTCAGCTTCTTGGCAAGCTCAGCTTGAGTCAGTCCGGCGGCCTCGCGGGCCTTACGGAGATCGCGACCAATGCTTTCGCGCACGCTCTGACGGGCGGGAGAAAGGGCCTCGGGCGCGGCCTTGCCCAACAGGCGAAGCCATTCCGCCTTGGGCACTACCACAAACTCCACATTGTCGATCATCAGCGTTCCGACGGTCATGATGTCCTCCTACTCCTCGTACACTTCGCTGCGGTGTTGGATGCGAACCACCAGCACATCGTTTTCAATCCTGAAGATCACACGCCAGTCACCCATGCGGATGCGGGTATGGCCCGTCCACTCGTGCTTCAGCCATTTCACCCCGGAAACCTGGGGCCAGGACTCTAGGCGTTACAGGACATCATCCAGCAGGTATTTCATCCGGATTGGGAGCCGTTCTTTGTCAGCTTCGGCTTCAGGCGAAAGGCGGACTTCAATCATGTCTTAATAATAGGCTGGTATCAGCCTGTTGTCAAAAGCTTTGCGCGCCCCTCGCCGTCTGTAGTGGACGCGGCTCGCGTTCCATTTCCATGTTAGACGTTACCGCTTGTACGGCGGCGCCACAAGCGCCTGTATGTCGCCGCGTTGAGGATCAGAACCAGCGTCCCGAGAACCACCTGCACCGGCCGGGTCAGGTTCTGCGGGTAGAGGACTGGCAGCAGATAGTGCTCGATGAAGCCGCCCGCGTACCCCGCCTGGCCACCCAGTTGGCGGAACCGAATCTCAAGAGGGGTGAGCGGGCAGACCCACCCGGCGAACTCGATGAGCGCGCCCCAGAGCGCGCAGGGAATATGAATCCAGGCTAGCCGTGGCCAACGCAGCACCAGGAGGGCGCCCAAGACTACAAACCCGACAAAGGAAAGGTGCAGGAGTACCAAAAGGTTTGCGATCAGCAAGTACGGCATCTCTGGTTCACCCTTGGCCTGTGAGCCTCAAGCGGCAACCGGCTAAGGCGGGGCTGAGCCGCCGCGAAGCGGTCGGTTTCGTGCCCCTGGTTCTCCCGGAGCGGAGGGAAGGGAAGGAGCACTGGAGCAATGACAAAACAACCATCATGCGAATAGAGGAGCTTAATCCGAGAAGAATGAAACGGTCATCATCGCCGGAATGGTCCGGATCTTGAATCATAAAGCTCGCTCGGTGGTAGTTCACTGACTTAATTTTGCACTGGCAAGCCGATTCAGACTGACGCCAAACTCAGCGGCCTGGATGGCCAGTTTCTGATGAACCTGAGGTGGAACCCGCACCATGAATTTGCCGCTGAAATGGCGGGACGATATCGGTTCGGGGATGGCCTCACCCTTTTTATGCATATCCCTCATGACATCGTCAACCACTTTACGAATGCCTTTTAGGGCTGATTCCGGCGTTCTTGCCAGCCAACTAAGACTGGGAAATTCAGCACAGAGACCAACATGCTCGTTGTCGTCATCAGACCATGTTACCCGGTAGGTAAATTTATCTTTTTTCATGGGTATGATCTACCTCCAATCTTTCTGTTGCCAGAAGAACCTGTTTAACCTGATATGTTTTGGCTTTCCCCTTATCATTTTGAATATTTATCATTGGATCGCCTTGCCACGGGGTTTTATAAATTCGATGACTGCTCCCTCCCTGGCGAGGTTCGCCAAAATAATGGTCGCACACTCTGCATAAATCGCTGAATCGTACATCCCGTGGATTCCGACGTATATGGCTGAGTGCGTCTTCTATTGTACTCATGTTTCTATAGTATCATTAGTGGTATCATCGTCAAAGGCTATTTGCGATGGCGGCTATGGGGAAGGGATGAAGGGCCGGTTAATCGAGTAGAGCCAGCTTTGCATCTGGACTACTCTTAGCATACTCACGGTTTAGCCGTTGGCCTCGCGCCACGGACGTTGATGCTCATGGGCTTGTTCCGCAGGCGCATGAGGCATTGCTTCGCGCTTGCGCAATCTGAGGGCCTATGTTACGTTTTCAGCCGATCTCAGCCGAGTTGTCGGGTTACGCTACGCTAACCCGACCTACGGCTAACCCCCCTTTGGCAAAGGGGGGAGACCCGATGCGGGATTTCGCAAAAGGGGGAATACGGGGGACTTGTCCGAGGCTGACGGCTGAACACTTTTTCTGAGGAATCAATGGCGCGGGGCTACGACTTTAAGACGATTGAAGCGAAGTGGCAGCGGGTGTGGGAGGAGAGTGGCGCCTTCGCGGCTACGGAAGAGTCCGGGAAGCGCAAGTTCTATCTCCTGGAGATGTTCCCATATCCGTCCGGCAGGATCCACATGGGCCACGTGCGTAACTATGCGATCGGCGACGTGCTGGCCCGGTTTCTGCGGATGCGGGGGTACAATGTGTTGCACCCGATGGGCTGGGACTCCTTCGGTCTGCCGGCAGAGAACGCAGCCATCGAGCACCGCACGCACCCGGCCAAGTGGACCCGCGACAATATCGCCTACATGCGAACCCAACTTAAATGGATGGGGTTCTCCTACGATTGGCAGCGTGAGATCACGTGTAGCGATCCAGGCTACTATAGGTGGGGACAGTGGCTCTTCCTGAAGCTTTATGAGAAGGGGCTGGTCTACAAGAAGTCGTCTACCGTCAACTGGTGTGAGTCCTGCCAGACCGTTCTGGCCAATGAGCAGGTGGAGGGTGGGCTCTGCTGGCGGGACGGGACGTCCGTTGTGCAGAAGGAGCTACCGGGATGGTTCTTCAGGATCACCGCGTACGCTGAAGAGCTGCTGAGTAGCTTAGATGAGCTGCACGGATGGCCTGAGCCGGTCAAGGTGATGCAGCGCAACTGGATCGGCAAGAGCGTCGGGGCGGAGGTGCGCTTCTCGCTCGTCGAGCGAGAAGAGGCGTTGACGATCTTCACCACCCGTCAGGACACGCTCTTCGGGGCAACCTTCATGGTCCTGGCCCCGGAGCACCCGCTTGCTCTCAGCCTCTCGAAAGGCACGCCGCAGGAGCAGCAGGTCAGGGCATTCGTCGACCGGATGAAGCTGGAAGACAGGACGCAGCGAGCGGTAGCCGACACAAAGAAGGAGGGGGTGTTCACAGGCGCCTACGCCATCAATCCGCTCACGCATGAGCGGATTCCCGTTTGGATCGGCAACTTCGTCCTGCTGGAGTACGGCACCGGCGCCATTATGGCGGTGCCGAGCAACGACCAGCGAGACTTTGAGTTCGCGAAGCAGTACGGTCTGCCGATCCGCCTGGCTGTGAGGCCCATCGATATCGATCTGGATGAGACCACCATGCAGCAGGCGCACGAGGGGCAGGGCGTACTGGTGAACTCCGGCCCGTTCACGGGCCTGGGCAGTGAGCAGGCGCGCGAGGCGATCGCGGACTTCCTGGAGCGGGAGGGGATCGGGAAGCGAACGGTGAACTACCGGATCCGCGACTGGGGGATCTCACGGCAGCGCTATTGGGGCAACCCGATCCCGATCATCTACTGTCATGGGTGCGGAGTAGTCCCGGTCCCGTACCAGGAGTTGCCGGTCATCCTGCCTCAGGATGTTGAGGTCACGATGAAGGGGGGCTCCCCGCTCCAGAAGGTCGCCACGTTTGCCCACGTTGCATGTCCACGTTGCGGCGGTCCCGCCAGGCGGGAGATGGATACGATGGACACCTTTGTCGATTCGTCCTGGTATTTCCTCCGGTTCACCAGTCCGGAGGCCGAGGATGGACCGGTTACGCCTGCTCGTGTCAACTACTGGATGCCGGTGGATCAGTATATCGGAGGGATCGAGCACGCGGTTCTCCACCTGTTGTACGCCCGCTTCTTCACCAAAGCGGTCCGCGACCTGGGCCTCATCGCTGTCGATGAGCCATTCAGGAGGTTGTTGACGCAGGGGATGGTGTGCAAGGAAACCTACAAGTGCCCGGAGCATGGGTTCCGGCTGCCGGAGGAGGTGGATACCGATCGCGCCTGCAAGGCATGCGGCCGTCCGATCGAGATTGGACGGATCGAGAAGATGTCGAAATCGAAAAAGAACGTGATCGATCCCGAGGATCTTTTGGCGCGGTACGGGGCCGATACGGCCAGACTGTTTTGCCTGTTCGCCGCCCCGCCGGAAAGAGATCTGGAGTGGTCTGACCAGGGGGTAGAGGGATCGTTCCGCTTTCTGAGCAAAATCGTCCGCCTAGTTGAGGACCAGGAGGCGCTCCTCAAACAACCTTCCACGCCAATACCCTTCCCCAGGCTCGTTGCCGGTCGCGCCTTGTACCGAAAGGCCCAGCAGACGGTCAAACGTGTCACAGAGGATATCGAGGAGGAGTTTCACTTTAATACGGCCATCAGCGCCCTTATGGAGCTTGCCAACGAGATGGGCCGCTTCGAGCTGGTGGGCCCTGCGGATGAAGCTGATGAGCGGCGTTTCGCTTACAGCTATGCCGTCGAGACCCTTCTGCTGCTCCTGTCGCCCTTTGCGCCGCATCTGTGTGAGGAACTGTGGGAACGACTTGGTCGTAACGGAAGCATCTTTCGCGCGACATGGCCGACCTACGACCCGTCCGTCATCACGGCAGAGGAGATTGTGATGGTCATCCAGGTAGACGGAAAGGTCCGTAGCCGACTCTTCCTGCCTGCGGGCGCCGACGACAGCGCCATGCGTGAGGCAGCCCTCGCGGACGAGCGGGTCAAGGTGTGGCTGGAGGACAGACCGATTAAGAAGGTGGTCGTGGTGCCGAAGAAGCTGGTGAATATTGTGACTGGAGGAGTCTGATGAGGGCGATCATTTGTATAGCGGTAGTCCTGGCGCTGGCTGGATGCGGCTATCGGCCACTGGGGTCTGGGGAGGTCAGCGCTCTTCAGTCCTCCGTCAGGACGATCAGTATCGGGACCCTCAAAAATAAAACTCTTCGTCCCACCGTTCTATCAGCCCTGAGAGATGCGCTGATCCGGAGGCTTAAGGCCGAAGGCCGGATCCGCGTCGTGGAGGAGGGCGCCGACGCTCTTCTGGAAGGGGCCATTGAAGGGTTTGCCGAAGAGCCGCTTGCCTTCAGCTCCTCAGACCAGGCCAAGCGCCTACGGACGAGCATCTCGTTCTCCTTTACGGTGAAACATCGGCTGGAGGATAAGGTGCTCCTCCGAGACGGCGTTACAGGTGTGGCCTACTACTTTACGGGGTCAGGGGTCACTTCTACCAGGGCGGCCGAGGATGAGGCAACGCTTCGGGCGGTGGCGGATCTCGCCGACCAGGTGGTGAGTAGGGTGCTGGACGGGGTGTGATGGGACGCTTAGTCAAGACAGGCCACTCGGTTGCCGAACAGGTCCGCAGAGGGGAGGTTGCGCTCGTCTACTGTCTTTACGGGGAGGATGAGTACCGCCGGGAACAGGCACTTAACCAACTCCTTGATGCATTGCTGACGGAGAGCGAGAGAGACCTCAATCTCGACCAGATTCGGCCAGGGGAGGCAGGGACACAGTCGATCCTGGGGAGCGCTCGGACGTTACCGTTTCTGGGGCCGCGTCGGGTTGTCCTGGTCCGAGGTGTCGATGAGCTTTCGAAGGCGCAGCAGGAGGAGTTGCTCGCCTATCTGAACGATCCCTCTCCTACAAGCTGCCTGGTGCTGGCGGGGAGGAGCCTTGACCTCAGAACCCGATTGGCGGCGGCGATTCAAAAGAAAGGGATGGTCCTCCACTTTGATCACATGAAGGCTGATTCGTTGAAGGAAGCGCTGGTGGCAGCAGCCAAGGAGCGGGGCGTGCGGTTGCAGCCAGACGCGATCAGTCTGCTCATTGACCTGGTGGGTGACGATCTTCGCCAGTTGATTTATGCCGTGGAAAAGCTCGCGCTGTTCGGTGGGGAGGGCGTGGAGATACTGCCGCAACATATCGAAGCCATGGTTGGTGAGACCCGGGTACGAACGATCTTCCAACTGACCGATACCGTATCGGGAAGAGACCTGGATGGGGCGCTTCGCAGTCTCACGAGTCTTTTAGATGCCGGCGAAGAGCCCTTGAAAATCCTCGGGATGCTGGCCCGCCAGATCCGCCTGCTATTTCAGGCAAAAGCACTACGGGAGCAGGGGACCCCGGTGAGCAGGATGACCATCGGCCGCCTACCGCCTCGCGTCGTCGCGACCCTGGCGGAACAAGGCGCCTCGCGTTCCTGGGGGCAGTTAACGGGCGCCCTCCAGTCGATCTCACGAGCCGACATGGCCATCAAGTCGGGCAGATCTGCAGCCCCTATGGTCTTGAGTGGACTGGTCTGGAGCCTCTGCAGAACGTGAGCCCTACGACGCAGACGGGAGGGCCTGGAGCTGGAGAGCGAGTCTTGACTTATAGCGAGCCGCAGCGTTCTTGTGGATGAAGCCTTTGCTGGCGGCCCTATCAATTAACGGCACGGCAAGTAGGTATGCCTTCTGCGCAGCATCCCGATCACGCTCTTCTATCCCCACTCGCACCTTCTTGATGACTGTCCTTAAGCTACTCTTCGCTGCGCGATTGCGCAATCGTCGCTTCTGGCTTTGCCTCATGTGCTTCTGCGCTGACTTGATTATTGGCATCGTTCCGCTTCTCCTTTATGGCGTATCGTGTCCCCCCGGTACACGGGAGGGTAAACCGCGCTACTCATTACAATGGAGCGGCACTCACTTGTCAAGGAATTTCTGATGGAACAGGAACGTCCGGGGAAGATCGTACGAGCTGCCGGCGTGGTGAGCGGGGCCACCCTGTTAAGCCGTATCCTTGGTTTTGTCCGCGATCTGATCATTGCCAGGACGTTCGGCGCCGGAACCGCAACCGACGCCTTCTTTGCTGCCTTCCGCCTCCCAAACATGTTACGCGAGCTACTTGGGGAGGGGGCCCTCTCGGCGGCGTTCATCCCGGTCTTCACCGAAGCGTTCACCAAGCGTGGACGCGAGAGTGCCTGGCGGCTGGCATGGACCATCTTGACACTACTGGCACTGCTCCTCGTATTGATCTCCATCGCCGGCATTTTACTCGCGCCGTGGTTGGTCCGGCTCATCGCCCCCGGATTCCAATCCATCCCGGAAAAACTTCATCTTGCCATTTATCTCACCCGGTTGATGTTTCCGTATATCCTGTTCATCGGGGTAGCGGCGCTCTTCATGGGGATTCTCAATTCGCAGGGTCACTTCGCCACCCCGGCGCTGTCGCCCAGCATACTGAACATCGCCATGATCGGGTGCGCCCTTTTTCTGACACCCTATGTAGATCCGCCGATCATGGCACTCGCAATCGGCGTCCTGATCGGAGGTGTCGGCCAACTCCTGGTCCAAATTCCAGTGGTGTGGAGACGTGGGATGGGCGCCCACCGGGGTTTCGATCTCAGCGATCCTGCTGTTGGGCGTATCACACGTCTCATGACGCCAGGGGTCGCAGGGCTGGCCGTTACGCAGGTCAATGTTTTTGTCGGCACCTTGCTCGCTTCGCTGATGGGTGAGGGGGGGATCTCGATCCTTTACTACGCCTTTCGACTGATCCAGCTTCCGATCGGTGTTTTCGGTGTGGCAATTGCCACAGCGGCGTTCCCCGCCATGGCCAGGCAGGCGGCAAGCCGTTCCCTTGGGGAGGTTGGAGCCACTGTGGCCTACGCGATCCGTCTTGTTCTCTTCGTCACACTACCAGCTATGGTAGGCCTGATGGTGTTCAGGATCCCGATTGTCCAACTCCTCTTTGAGCGGGGCGCATTTGATCGGACTGTGACCCTGGCCACCGCTGAGGTCGTGTTGTTCTACGCCTTCGGCCTTGGGGCCTATGTGTCGAACCGCATCCTAGTTCCAGCTTTCTACTCGCTTCAGGATACGGCGACGCCGGTCAAGATCGGCATGGTGGCCGTCATGGTCAACATTGCATCTTCTCTTCTGCTGATGCGCCCAATGGGACTTGTAGGCCTGGCTTTGGCGACAAGCCTCTCATCCTTCGTGAACCTGGGTCTGTTACTGATTGTCCTACGGCGGCGACTGGGGCAGCTCCCCGGATTAAGCTTTCGCTCGCTCGCGCCGCTAGGCGGGGCCGCCGTAGCAATGGCTCTGATCGCCGTATCGCTTGTCCACTTCCGTGATCCGGTGACGGTTGAACCGGTGCTTCGTCGCGCTGGGTTGCTCACGTTCGAGCTTGTGGCAAGTTTTACCGTATTCCTCGCTGCGGCAGCCTGCATGGGTTCTGAGGAGCTGAAAGGCTTACTGCAGTGGTTCATTGGCTGGAGGCGACGGGTCTGATGGGATACCCCGTATGGGTAACCATTCAGTGGGAGGGGGGAAATCATTAAATAAAATGTGGTATGTTTTTATAAAATCCCCCTTAATCCCCCTTTTTCAAAGGGGGAAACGGGTAGTCCCCCTCTTTGGAAAAGAGGGGCTAGGGGAGATTTTCCACCCGTAACTGAATGGTTACCGGTATGGGAAGATTTGCATTGACGCTAAGAGGGGGACGTGCTAGATAAATTGGTAAGTTACCAATCGATGCTGAGCCAATTCGGCGTCTCGAAAGAGCTGTAAGTTTACGGGGTCAGGGGTACGAGGAGATACGGTCATGAAATTAACGGGGTCGGAGATATTGCTGAGGAGCCTGGTCGAGGAGGGCGTTGACACTATCTTCGGCATGCCGGGCGGCACGATCATGCATACCTATGACGTGATGACCGATAGCGCCGTAGCCCCAAAGATCCGTCATATCCTCTGCCGCCATGAGCAGGGCGCAACGCACGCCGCGGAAGGTTACTATAAGGCCAGCGGCAAGGTGGGGACTGTCATGGTGACCTCTGGACCGGGGGCCTGCAATACCGTTACAGGCCTGACTGACGCCCTGCTGGATTCAATGGCCATCGTAGTCTTTACTGGTCAAGTGCCTACGACGGCCATGGGCTGCGACGCCTTTCAAGAGGCGGATGTTGTTGGGACCACGCGCACCTGCACCAAGCATAACTTTCTTGCCCTCAAGACCGAAGATATCCCCCGGATCGTGAAGGAAGCGTACCATATCGCTCGCTCCGGTCGACCTGGGCCGGTGCTGGTTGACCTTCCAAGAAACGTCCTTATGGGACGCGCGGAGTATCGCGGCCATCCGCAAGAGCTGAACATCCGCGGGTACAAGCCGACAACGCAAGGCCATGCGGGCCAGATTAAGCGGGCTGTTGAGTTACTGAAAACCGCTAACCGACCGCTCATCTATGGCGGGGGCGGGATCATTCACGCCGACGCGTACGAAGAGCTTCGTGAGCTCGTCGACATGACCCAGATCCCGGTTGCGCTCACGCTCATGGGTTTAGGCGCGTTCAATACATCCAATCCGCGATGGCTCGGCATGGTGGGGATGCACGGAACCTACTGGTCGAACATGGCGATGATTCACTGCGATCTGATGATCGCTATCGGGTCACGATTCGATGACCGCGTGACAGGGAAACTGTCCGAGTTCGGCAAACAATGCAAGATCATCCACATCGACATCGATCCTACCTCGATCAGGAAAACTGTGCATGTGGATGTCCCGATTGTGGGCGATGTCAAGCAAGTGCTCGTTGAGCTTAATAAAGAAGTATGTCAAGTCGAACGGAACTGGGCCGGCCACTTTGAGGAGTGGTATGCCCAGATCGCGGAATGGAAGGCAAAACACCCGCTGCGGTACGGCCCTATGCAGGACATAATCAAACCGCAGTATGCCATCGACATGGTCTTTGAGGTCAGTGAGGAGATGAACCCGATCATCTCAACTGGCGTCGGCCAGCACCAGATGTGGGCGGCACAGCGCTATCGAGGTCGAAAACCTCGTCGATGGCTGTCCTCCGGCGGTCTTGGGACGATGGGCTATGGATTCCCGGCGGCCATGGGCGCCCAGGCGGCTTTCCCCAAAGATCTTGTGATTTGCATCGATGGCGACGGGAGCTTTCAGATGACCAATCAGGATCTTATTACCTGCGTTGAGAATAACCTGCCAGTCAAGGTAGTGATTATCAACAACGGCTATCTCGGAATGGTACGGCAGTGGCAGGATCTCTTTTACAACAAGCGATATTCCCAGGTGGACCTGACGATCCAGCCGGACTTCGTGAAGCTCGCAGATGCATATGGGGTGGTCGGACTTCGCGCCAAGCGGCCGGACGAGGTGAGGCCGGTCCTGGAGAAGGCCTTTGCCACGCCAGGCCCGGTCATCGTTGATGTGGTCACAGAGCGTGAAGAAAATTGCTTTCCTATGATTCCACCAGGCGGGGCGATCAAGGAGATCATAGACTACGGTGATCCGATTCCTGAGAAGCTGTTTCAGGGTTTGAGATGAGCGACAAAGCCAGGAAGACACCGAAAGAGGTTGGGGCGCGTCATATCATCACCCTGCTCGTCGAGAACCGTGCAGGAGTCCTGGCTCGTATTGCCGCCCTTATTGCCGCCAAAGGGTACAACATCGACAGCCTCACCGTTGGGGAGACCATGGATCCATCCATCTCTCGGATGAGCCTTGTGGTGAGGGGGGACGACTCGGTGGTGGAACAGGCGGTCAAGCAGCTCAATCGGCTTATTGACGTGATCCGTGTCACCGACCTGACTGGTGAGGAGTTTGTCGAACGGGAGCTTGTGCTTGTGAAGGTGAAAGCCAAATCGGAGGCAAAAGCTGAAATTCTCCAGATCGCCGATATCTTTCGGGCCAAGGTGGTCGATGTGGCTCCCTTTTCGTACATGGTTGAGCTAACCGGCGCCGAGGATAAGTTGAACGCCTTTATTGAACTCCTCAGGCCGTACGGTATTCAGGAGTTCGCGAGAACCGGTATGACGGTTATGACCAGAGGCAGCAAGATGCTCAGCAAACAGACAGAAGAGACGGTGAAGGGGCCGGACACCAAGAAGGTCGTTGGGCTCGCCGAGTAGGGGAGAGGGGTGTGGAGGGCATATGACTAAGCTGTACTACGACCAGGATGCTGATCTGAATCTGCTCAAAGGGAAGGCAATTGCCATCATGGGGTATGGAAGTCAGGGCCATGCCCATGCGCTCAACTTTAAAGATAGTGGTCTCGACGTGATCGTCGGCCTCTACCGGGAGAGCAAATCGTGGGACAAGGTCAAGTCTGATGGGCTGAAGGTCGCCACCTGTGAGGAAGCAGCCTTAAGCGCAGATGTCATCATGATGCTGCTGCCTGACCAAACCCAGCGACAGGTCTACCAGGAGTCAATCGAGAGAGCGCTCACACCAGGGAAGACCTTGATGTTTGCCCATGGCTTCAACGTACACTTCCATCAAATCCTTCCTCCGCCAACTGTGGATGTATCGATGATCGCGCCCAAGGCGCCGGGACATCTTGTGCGGCAGGTCTTTACGGAAGGGGGCGGCGTTCCGGCGCTGCTGGCTATCCACCAGGACGTGTCGGGGAACGCGAAGGCAATGGCCTTGGCCTATGCCAAAGGGATCGGATGTACGAGGGCCGGCGTACTCGAGACAACCTTTCGCGAGGAGACTGAAACTGACTTGTTCGGCGAACAGGCCGTCTTGTGCGGAGGGGCCTCTGCCCTGGTCAAGGCCGGATTTGAGACACTGGTAAATGCCGGCTACCAGCCTGAGCTGGCCTTCTTCGAATGCATGCATGAGCTGAAGCTGATCGTTGACCTCATGTACCAGGGAGGCTTGGCGTACATGCGCTATTCGATCAGCGATACGGCGGAATACGGGGACTATAGCCGCGGTCCCCGCGTCGTTGACGAGCGTGTCAAGGCCGAGATGAGAAAGATACTTGAAGAGATCCAGAGTGGCGCCTTTGCCAGAGAGTGGATCCTCGAAAACCAGGCCGGTCGGCCAAGCTTCCTGGCGATACGCAAGCAGGAGGCGGAGCATCCGATCGAGAAGGTTGGTAAGGATCTGCGGTCCATGATGACCTGGATCAAGGGACCGGGGACACATTAAGCAGCAGTCTCAATGGAGCCAGGGTATACGGATCACGACGCTCAGGTCAGCGCATTAATGAACTACCCCGCGGCAAGCCGCGGGGTGTCGTCTTCTGTTCTGGCCCGTCATTCCGTGCTTGACAAGCCTGCCCCGGACTTGATACGGGGGAATCCAGTCTGGGCCTCTGGATACCGGCTTCCGCCGGTATGACGAACGCGCGGCAAGCCGCGGGGAATGAACCCCCAGTAGATTCAAACAACCGATAGGCTGCGATACAATAGGCCCTCGCAGATGGGCGGACAGAGGCGAGGGCCTTTGTCTATAGCGTCCCATGGCAATCAAGGGCCCTCCTGTACGGTGTTGGCTGCTGTTGGACTTCTGCTCGCGTACGCGCTTGAAGGCAGACAGTGGTATAGGAGTAGTGGCTGAGACGAATGAAGATTGTCGACGTGTACGGCACAGGCAAGGTTGGACTTTCCTTCGAGATATTCCCCCCCAAGACTGAGGCCGGGGAGATCCTGTTGTTCGCCGCCATCGAGGCCCTGATGGCGTACCGCCCCTCGTTTGTGTCATGCACCTATGGCGCCGTAGGATCGACTCGCGAAAATACCCTGGAGCTGACTGCCAGGATCAGCAAGACATTTGGCGTGACCACAGCAGCTCACCGGACCTGTGTGGGATCGACCATAGAGGAGATTCTGCGCTGGTTGGAGGAGGCTGCCGATCTGGGTCTTGAGAACATCGTCGCATTGCGCGGCGATCCTCCAAAGGGGCAGGCAGAGTTTGAAAAGCCAGAGGGTGGGTTGGCGTATGCCAATGAACTGGTAACGCTGATTCGGCAAGAGTTTCGCCATTTTAGCATTGCTGTCGCCGGCTACCCCGAGACGCATCAGGAGGCGCCAAGCCCTGCGGTCGATTTGGCGAACCTGGCGCGAAAGGTGAAAGCGGGCGCCGACGCCGTCATCACGCAGCTCTTTTATGACAATCGCGATTTCTTCGACTTTCGCAGGCGTTACGAAGAGGCCGGAATTGCAGTGCCTCTCATTCCAGGTATCCTGCCGGTCCTCAACTTGGGCCAGGTTCAGCGTATTACATCCATGTGTGGGGCCAAGATGCCGGCCTCATTTCTTACCGAGCTGGAGGCGCATCGAGATGATCCTGATGGACAGATCGGCGTGGGGGTACGATACGCCATCCAGCAATGTCGAGAACTACTTGACGCAGGTATCCCCGGCCTGCACTTTTACCTCCTCAATAAATCTGAAGCCACCTTCCAGATCCTGCAGGCATTAAAGCTGTCCGGGTAACAGGTAAATAGGCTGAAGGCTGAAGGCTTTGTAACTAATCAGGCGTTTAGACTGAAGGCTGAAGACTGAAGGTTCTAAATTATCTCGCAAGGCACGAATCGAGCTATTCAAGACCTTTTCGGAGTTTTGTCTGATCACGCATGACTTACCCCTAAAAGCCTTCAGCCTTCAGCCTATCTACCTGAGTAGTTACAAGGCTGTTAGGGGTAAAAAGGAGGCAGCAATCTCTTGAGTTCTGTGCCGCTCATTGTGCTCGCGGGTCCGACTGCAGTCGGGAAGTCTTCCATGGCTCTCGCCGTGGCGGAGAGGGTGGGGGGCGAGATCATCGCGGCCGACTCGATGCAGGTCTACCGCGGTCTAGACATCGGGACAGCGAAGCCAAGCGCTGACGAGCGAAGGCGCGTGCCGCACCACCTCCTGGACCTTGTAGAGCCCAACCAATCCTTCACGGCGGCCGATTATGCGAGGCTGGCTTCTGCTGCCATTGCCGATATCCGCGCTCGTGGACGTCTCCCGATCCTGGTAGGAGGAACCGGCCTCTATCTCCGCGCGCTCTTCCGTGGCCTGTTTAGTGGACCATGGGAGATGACCCCGCTCAGAGAGACACTGTACCAGGAGGCCGAACGGATAGGTAGCGCGACCCTTCACCAGCGGCTCGAGACCAGCGACCCAGAGGCGGCTGCGGCAATCCATCCCAACGACCTCTTTCGGATCGTGCGGGCGCTTGAGGTGGCAGCCGTAAGCGGACGTCCCATCTCTACGCTCCGGGCAGAGGCGCGTCGTAACCACAAACCGATCCTGGGGCCCGTACTGCAGTTCGGACTTGAGCGGAATCGTCAGGAGCTGTATCAGCGGATTGAGGCGAGGGTAGAGGCGATGATGGCCCAGGGATTGGTGCGTGAGGTCCAGGGTCTGCTCGATCGGGGCTACAGCCCCGTACTGCGGCCTCTACGAGCCATCGGGTACCGTCATATGATCGGGCACCTGAAAGAGCACATTAGCATTAATGACGCGGTCGCGTCTCTCAAGCGTGATACGCGACGGTATGCCAAACGTCAGCTCACCTGGTTCCGTCACGAAGACGAGATCGAGTGGCTTTCTGTAGAAGGATCGGCGATGAACGAGCACGTGCTTCGCTTGCTCGTAGAGCGAATCGAGACGGCATGGTCAAGACTGGTATAGGGCGGATGCTGGTCAACCCTATCGGCTCGCTGAAGGGTGAACTGACCCTTCCAGGCGATAAGTCGATCACCCATCGTGCGATCATCTTGGGGTCGTTAGCTGATGGAGTCACCGAGATTACCGGCGCGCTTAGAAGTGATGACTGTCGTCACACCGCCAAGGCCATGGGCACAATGGGTGCAACGGTTGAAGAGTTAGGCGGCGACCGACTACGGATTCAAGGATGCGGGCTGCACGGCCTTAAGGAACCGGACAAGATCCTGGACGTCGGGAATTCCGGAACAACCATGAGGCTCCTGGCGGGCGTGCTGGCGGCACAGCCATTCTTTTCCGTGCTTACGGGCGACCAGTATCTGCGCGCACGGCCGATGGCCAGGGTTGCCACGCCCCTGAGGTCGATGGGGGCAACTATCCTGGGTCGTGAGGGCGGCAACTTCCCTCCCCTCGCCATCATGGGAACACACCTGAAGGCGATCGACTATGTCAGCCCAATCGCCAGCGCCCAGGTCAAATCCGCGATCCTGCTGGCCGGGCTCTTCACCGAAGGGGAGACGACAGTCACTGAGCCATCCCTCTCTCGCGATCATACGGAGCGGATGTTCGAAGCGCTCGGCATACCCATCCACCGCAACGGCTTGAGTCTCCGAGTAGAGAGCATTAAGAAGATCCCGTCGTTTCAGGTCGATATTCCGGGTGATTTTTCAGCGGCGGCTTTCTTTATTGTCGCGGCCATGGTGATTCCAGGGTCAGAGTTGACATTGCGACAGGTGGGCATCAATCCGACCCGAACCGGCCTGTTGGATGCGCTACGGTCGATGGGTGGGGTGATTGAGGTAAGCTGCCGGCGTATCATCTCCGGTGAGCCGGTTGCCGACCTTCATGTCAGGAGTCAAGCGCTACACGGGACCGAGGTAGCCGGCGCCCTGATCCCCCGGATGCTCGACGAGATCCCGGTGTTTGCTGTGGCTGCGGCGCTCGCCGATGGTTCCACTATTATACGGAATGCAGCCGAACTTCGGGTCAAGGAGGTAGACCGGCTCGCCGCTCTTGTCAAAGAGCTTCGTCGATTCGGTGTACAGATCGAGGAATGCCCCGATGGCTTAGTGATCCACGGCGGCGCGTCGCTCTCCGGATGTCACTGCGACAGTTGGGGAGATCACCGGATGGCAATGGCCGTGGCTGTGGCGGGCCTGGCGGCAAGAGGGAGCACCACCATCTCCGATTCATCTTGTGTCAGCAGCTCGTTTCCGGATTTCTGGACACGATTGGACGCCATCCTGCCCGGGGCAGCCATTCCGTATGCAGATGTTGGGCGCACAAGCAACCTGGCGTTGGGGACCAGTTGAGAAGGACTATGGACGGTTTCATTATCGCGGTTGACGGGCCCGTGGGAGCAGGAAAAAGCACGGCGGCGCGCCTGCTGGCCAAGCGGCTAGGGTACCGTTATATCGACAGCGGGGCCATGTATCGTGCTCTGGCGTGGAAGGCGCTGCAGGCGGGCCTCGATCTGGATGATGAGCAATGCCTACGGCGGCTTGTCGATGAAACCTGTATCGCTCTCGAATCTGTCGGCGATCGCGAGCGGATCCTTGTTGATGGTGAGGATGTTAGCGGGCATATCAGGAAGCGCGAGGTGGAACAGGCGTCTTCGAGAATCTCTACCCACCCGGATGTTCGTTGTGTGATGGTGGCGCACCAGCGACGAATGGCCGTGCATGGAGGTATCGTGATGGACGGGCGTGATATTGGTACGGTCGTCTTCCCGGACGCTGATGTAAAATTCTATCTTACGGCTCGTTTAGAGGTGCGGGCGAACCGCCGGCACCTTGAGTTGCAGGCGGTAGATAATACCAGAGGGGTGGAGGAACTTGTAGAGGAGATTACGGCGCGAGATGCAAGGGATATGGGCCGACACGCCTCGCCACTGCGAAAGGCCGACGAGGCTGTGACTATCGATACTAGTGACCTGCGAGCCTCCGAGGTTATTGATGCGATGGAAGAGGAAATCAGACGGAAGGCGGCTAGCTGAAAAGCCTTCATGTGAGTGAGCTGAATTTGTTCTTGCCTTTGCGGGAGGTAATCCTATACCATGTGGAATGCCTTTTTCCGGGGCCTTTCTCTTGAAAAGGCGATCGCTCGTGCCGTATCTATCACGAGTCGCTTTTTATGCCTCGGGATCGCAAGGGTCGTCTTTCGCCTCCATATCGAGGGGGAGGAGTTTATTCCCCGCACTGGACCAACGATCCTGGCGGCGAATCACGTAAGCTTTATAGATCCCATCGTCATCATGGTCTCGGTTCGGCGCCCGGTCCGTTTCATGGCTAAGAAGGAACTGTTTCGTTTCCCCCTATTGGGTTGGCTGCTTCGGCAGTTCGGTACGTTTCCAATCAATCGGACCCGAATCAACCTGCAGGCCTTTAAGCAGGCGGCCTCCATTTTGGAAGCAGGCGAAGTCATTGCCATATTTCCTGAAGGGACGCGCGGAGATGGAATTGAGTTACGGCCTGCCAAACCTGGGATTGGACTGATTGCGGCGCGAACGGGCGCACCAGTGGTTCCGGTGTTGCATCAGGGAACGGGGAAGGTACTCCCCAAGGGCGCATGGTTTCCCAGGCCGTATCGAATCGTTATAAAGTTCGGGCCGCCATTACGGTTTGGCGAGGGACAAATGGGGAAAAGACAAGACCATGCCGAGCTGTTCAGCCAGACCATTATGGAAAATATCGCCGCTCTTAAGACCCGACCAGCGAGTGGTTCTCAATGAGCAGCCTATTGCGCTTGCGCTATAGGAGACGCTATACCGACAAAGAAGCGAGGGATCAATGAGTAAATGTGGGAAGGATAAGCACCTCATCAAAGAGAGGAACAAAGGGGTATGATGTCTGAGACGGGCAAGTTGGAGGAGGCTATGTACACATCAACGGACGAGCTCGATCGCGAGCTTCACGACCAAGAGCACTCCCAAGAGATGGCTGACCTGTATGCCCAGAGCCTGCAGGAAATCGCTGAGGGAGAGATCGTCAAGGGGACTGTGCTGGAGATCAGGAACGAAATGGTCCTGATCGATATCGGCTATAAGTCTGAAGGGGCCGTACCAATCAAGGAGTTCCTGTCTCCCTCTGGAGAACTTACGGTTAAGGTTGGGGATGTTGTCGATGTCTACTTGGAGCAGAAAGAGGATAACGATGGCCTCATTGTCCTCTCGAGAGAGAAAGCGGAAAAGACCAAGGTCTGGGATGATATTCGTCTGGCCTATGAGCAGGGAGAAGCGATTAGCGGAATGATCTTGGGCCGCACAAAAGGTGGTTTGACGGTAGATATTGGCGTGAGGGCCTTTCTCCCGGGCTCCCAGGTTGATCTCCGACCTGTCCGCGACCTCGATAGATTGATCGGGAAGAGCTTCCCGATGAAAGTGATAAAATTAAATCAGCGTCGAGGCAATATCGTGTTGTCCCGACGGGAGTTACTCGAGGAGGAGCGGCGAGGGCTCAAGGATAAGACCCTGCAATCGCTGGAAGAGGGAAAAATCATCCGAGGTAAGGTCAAGAACATTACTGAGTACGGCGCGTTCATTGACCTCGGCGGACTGGACGGGTTGCTTCATATCACCGATATGTCCTGGGGCCGCGTCGGTCATCCTTCCGAGCTCTTCACCGTCGGTGATGAGATCGAGGTCGTGGTCCTTAAGTTCGACCGGGTAGCGGAACGCGTGTCCCTTGGCCACAAGCAGCGCTTGAAGGACCCGTGGGAGGATGTCGATCAGCGGTTTCCTATCAGCTCCCGTATTCGCGGCAAAGTAGTGAGTCTGACCGACTACGGCGCCTTCGTTGAGCTCGCTGAGGGGATCGAGGGGCTGGTTCATATCTCTGAAATGTCTTGGACCCAGCGGGTGAAACACCCCTCTAAGATCGTCTCAGTCGGGGACTCTATAGAGATTATGGTCTTGGATGTCGACAAGGTCAATAAGCGGATCTCATTAGGGCTTCGCCAGATCGAACCCAACCCATGGCTGTCGATCGAGGAAAGCTACCCGGTGGGGATGCGCGTCGAAGGGACCGTCAGGAACCTTACCGACTTCGGCGCGTTCGTTGAGTTGGACGAGGGGATAGACGGACTGATTCATGTGTCCGATATGTCCTGGACCAAGCGGGTCCGACACCCCTCTGAGATCTTAAAGCGAGGAGACAAAGTTGAGGCGGTTGTCTTGCACACCGATAAAACGAATCGTCGAATCTCCCTCGGCCTGAAGCAAAGCCAGCCCGACCCATGGCAATCTACCGTCCTCGATAAGTACCAGGTAGGCATGGACGTGAAAGCCAAGGTGGTCCGTCTGACCGATTTTGGGGCCTTCGTCGAATTGGAAGACGGTGTGGAAGGGCTTCTCCATATCTCCGAACTGAGCCATGAACGAGTAGCTAAGCCCGAGGATGTGGTTTCCATCGACCAGGAGTTCTCGCTCAAGATCATCAAGTTGGACGCTAACGAGCGTAAGCTTGGACTGAGCCTTCGCGCCTATCTTGATAGCCAGAACGCCACCAACAAGACTACTGACCAGGCCCCCCCAGATCAGCACCCATCCGATCCCCAGGGGGAGGAACTCGAAGCCTCGTAGAGGAGAGCGGGGCGATGAAGCGAACTTGGTTGATCGTCAGCCTGGCAGTGTTCGTGAGCTTGCTGGTCCTGTTCAGCCTGGCCTTCTCACTTGGCAGATGGGAGCAGTTGGGCGGAAGCAAGGTCGCGCTGATCACGGTCGAAGGGGCCATCCTGGATTCAAGGGAGGTTATCGAGCAGCTCGAAAAATACCGAATGAACCCATCCGTCAAGGCCATCGTCATCAGGATCAACAGTCCAGGGGGCGGTGTGGCGCCTTCTCAGGAGATCCATGAAGAAATTCTCAAGAGTCGCCGGGTCAACAAGATACCTATAGTCACATCCGTGGGAAGCCTTGCAGCTTCAGGTGGGTACTACATAGCGAGCGCAACGGATCTCATTGTGGCTAATCCCGGATCTATCACTGGAAGCATAGGGGTGCTGCTCCAAGTTCCGAATATATCTGGTCTCTTGCAAAAGATCGGAGTGAAGTCAGTGGTCGTTAAGAGCGGTCAGCATAAGGACCTCGCTTCTCCTACCCGCGAGATGACAGATTCTGAGCGCCGGATCCTTCAATCGATGCTTGACGATGTACACAACCAGTTTATCGACGTGGTGGCCGAGGGCAGAAAAATAGATCGTAAAAAGGTTGAAGCAATAGCCGACGGGCGGATTTTCAGTGGAAGAGAGGCACAGTCACTTGGATTGGTGGACCAACTGGGCAATCTTCAGGACGCTATTGACCAGGCAGGTACTCTGGCTGGAATCCGCGGAAAACCGACAGTGATCCAGGAGCGAAAGCGGCGACCATTCCTCCTCGATCTGGTTCGCGGTCTGAGTCCGCTTGACATCAATCTGCCAATTCATTCACCCTTAACCCTCTCTGTAAATTATCTTCTTGGGTGATTAAACCGCACGAACTTGTGCGGGATCGATACAGTTCGTGAATATGAAGGAGTTTCCAGCGATGACAAAGGCCGACTTGGTAGAATTGGTTGCTGCCCAAGTGCGTCTAACTAAAAAAGATACCGAAGTTGTAGTTGATACTATCCTCGAGAGCATCTCGAAGGCGCTGGCCTCGAAGGATGACGGGAAAGTGGAGCTTCGTGGCTTCGGGAGCTTCCGCACCAGGCAACGTCTCGCACGGCAAGGCCGTAATCCGCAAAGCGGCCAATCGGTTCACGTTTCACCAAAGCGAATCCCCTTCTTTAAACCGGGCAAGGAATTGAGGCGGCTCATCGACAGCTAGTCTCTAGTCCTGAAAGAGCCTGCTGCGCGCCCGTCAAGGGCACGCGTAGGTTGCCTCTGCGGCAATGAGCCCTGTGAGGGTACGCTCCTTTTGCGACCAGCCAACGGCAGCAGCTCACACCTACCGATCGTGATGAGCCCGCCGAAGCATGAACAGAACGCCGTGGCAAGGGTCGCCCCTTGACACGCTCAGACTGAACATCGCTGTAAAACTGTCAATGAAGCTCTTAACTTACTCGACCTCACGAATGTGATTATCTACCATGACGGCAATACCGTAAAAAGGGCTTGCGGCAGTAAGGATCGAATGGTAGATTTATCCTAGTTTGACGCTGCCAATTCAAGTATATAGTGATGAGCGGTCAAAAGTCGTCAGTAGACAGGTTGATTTCCAATGGAATCATTATGGGCGCCATGGAGAATGGTTTATCTGGAGAACTCTTGCACTTCAAACTGCATTTTCTGCGAAATACCATCAACCCAGCAAGATGAAAAGAACTTTGTTCTTTATCGGGGTAAGTCCGTATTCATCCTGATGAACCTTTATCCATATAATCCTGGACATATCATGATTGCGCCATATCGGCATCTCGATGACCTGAAAAAGCTGTCTGCGGAAGAGCAGCTTGACCTTATCCAAGAGGCCGCTAGAAGTACATCGCTTCTGCGCCAGACCATGAATCCTGACGGTTTCAACATTGGCATGAATCAGGGAAAGGCTGCAGGAGCCGCCGTTGAAGATCATCTGCACTTACATATTGTTCCGCGCTGGAATGGGGATACCAATTTTATGCCCATCGTGGCATCAACGAAGGTCATCCCGGAAGGGCTGACTGCAACCTATCGAAAACTCGCCTCCGTCTTCCGCGAGACTCAGCAATGAGGAGAGCATGATGCTTATTAAGATGACAGTACGCGGCATTGCCCTGGATCCGATCACGAATATGCCGATTGTGATCTTGAAGGATCCGGAGGATCGTCGCGCCCTGCCAATATGGGTAGGGATCTTTGAAGCGAATGCCATTGCGCTAGAGCTCGAGAAGGTGTCGACACCTCGACCGATGACCCATGACCTTCTAAAAAACATTCTGGACGGTCTGGGCATCACTGTTCAACAGATTACCGTCAATGACCTGAAAGAGAATACGTTCTACGCAACCATTGACCTGAATTACAACGGTCGTGTCGTAAGCATCGATGCCAGGCCGAGCGATGCCATCGCAATAGCTCTCCGCACGAACGCCCCGATCTTCGTCGCCGAGAACGTAGTGGCGCAAGCCAAGAACATCGAGGTCTCAGAAGAGAAAGAAGAAACGGACAAATGGAAAGAGTGGCTTGAGAATCTTAAGCCGGAGGATTTCGGTAAGTACAAGATGTGACTTGCGATTATCTTTTATTGAGCTTCGATCGTAACTACAAGGTATTTAGGCTGAAGGCTGTTAGCCGTTGCGCATGGACCGAATCAAAGCGCCCGGAACCTTTTCGGACTCCAATATGTTCGCGTCGCATTCAGAAAACGCCGGGCTCGCCTGTGCACGTTCCTATAGTCTGAAAGACTACAGCCTGTCTGCCTGAGTAGTTACCTTCAATCTTCAACACCTTTTCTCCTCGCCAGGGTTAATCAGACGGACGATACGTTTCGATCATACTCCCGACCTAACGATAACAAATGGCAGAAGCAGAGTGGTCTCATTGCCCGATCACGTCTGAGACATGCAGGTCGCGGAAACGGGGTATTCAAGTTAAACCTTAAGGGTGACATAATACTTATTATTACTTACGCTACTCCCAGGTGAGTTGCATGTCAAGCGAGTGTCGCCCAGCCTCAGGAGGAGGAGTCCGCGCCGTGGAGACGGCTCTCCCCTCGTTGGTTGACATTTACCGGCTGTTGACATAGTCTCCGGCGGTAGCCGTGATGATCCGAATGTGGGATCGAAACGACTCTGACATTGCAAAATCGAGTAGAGGGGGTATACATGTCAACGCCGAAACCGACACCCAGTAAGGCAAAAAAGCCAAAGGGCGAGATTAAACGGGAGTTCGAGGAGATCGTTGAAGAGGTGACGTCAGCCAAGGAGGCGTCGACCGCGAAGGCCGAGGCGATTCTGAAGCAGAAAGAGATGGATGTTCGCGAAGCTGTTACTGATCTCACAGTGGAAGGGGTCGTTCAGGGGGTCACGAATCTGAATCTCGAAATCTCCAGATTCCTCGCCGGTCTTTCGGACAAGCTGGTGCGTGAGGTGAATACGCTCCAGTCGGTTCGGGAGGCTATTACGCTGGAGCAGGCGGAGATCGAAAGGCTACACAAGATCGACGTCGCGACGACGGCCTTGGATATACTGGTCAAGGAGTACCAGCAGCAGAAAGAGGCCCTGGAAGCCGAGATCGGCACTGCGAGGGCTACCTGGGATGAACAGGATCGGCAACGGGAACGGGAACAGAAGGAATACGAGGATGCCCTCAAGAAGCAGCGCCAGCGTGAGGTTGAAGAATACGAATACAAGAAGACGCTCGAGCGCAAGAAGGCTCAGGACAACTACGAAGAGGGGATGCGGCTGATCGAGAAGAAGAACCGCGAAAAACAGGAGACACTGGACAAGAGCTGGCAGTTGCGCGAAGCCGATCTGAAAGAGAAGGAGTCGGCATTTGCGCGATTGTCGAAAGATGCCGAAGAGTTTGAGGGTCGACTCCAGCGGGAGGTGGAGCGTGCCGTCGCAGAGGCTGTGAGGTCAGCCGAGCGGAACCATGGGCAACAGGTGGCGCTTCTCACGAAGGATGCGGAAGTTGAACGCCGTCTGGCCGAATTGCAGATAAGATCTCTCCAGGAGAACCTATCACGGCAGACCACGCATATCGAGTCGCTCGAGAGGCGGCTGGAAGAGGCGAAAGGCCAGGTTCAAGACATAGCTATCAAGGCCATAGAGGGAGCTTCAGGCGCCAAGGCCTTGTCACATGTTGAGCAGATCGCTATGGAGCAGGCCAAAACACGGGTACAACCGTAAGGTTGGTTTTGTCCGAGACTGACGGCTATTTTCTGAGGAACAGCCCATGTGCTACTGGCACACCACAGCGCACGAAAACCCCCTCAATCCCCCTTTGCAAAAGGGGGAGGCAGGGAACACGTATACGTATCCCCCCTTTTTAAAAGGGGGGTCAGGGGGGTTTATCTGAAGCTGACGGCTGAGCGCTGATTGCTGACAGCTCTTTTACGAGGAATCTGATGAGCCCGATGAAAGTGTCGCTCAAATGGTTATCTGAATACGTCGATGTCGCGGTGCCGGCCAAGCAACTGGCCCATCGGTTGACCATGGCAGGAACCGAGGTAGGCGGGATCGAAGAGCGCGGCAACGGTTGGCCTGGGATTATTGTCGCGCAGATCGAATCTATTGACCCACACCCAACGGCTTGCTCTCTCACCTTAGTAGGCTTAGGGCTGTCTGGCGAGAGGATGACGGTTGTGAGCGGGGCCACGAATCTCAACGTCGGTGACAGGGTGCCGTTTGCGCCAGTTGGGGCCGGCCTGATAGACGCTCAGACAGGTCGACCCACCGTGGTAGAGGTGGCCCAGATTCAGGGGGTGACCTCGCGAGGCGTGCTATGCTCCGAGAAGGAGCTGGGTCTGTCGGAGGCTCACGAGGGAGTTCTGATCCTTCCCAGTGAGGCCGAGGTTGGCCTGTCGCTCAATGCGGTGCTAGGGGACACCATTCTCGACCTAGAGGTCACGCCGAATAGACCAGATTGTCTGGGGATGCTTGGGGTTGCGCGCGAAGTGGCCGCCATTATGGAGGAGCCACTGCACCTGCCTGATCTGACCTACCAAGAGGAAGGTTCAGACGTCCGGGATGACGTGCAGGTTGAGATCCTGGCGCCCGACCTTTGCCCGCGATACAGCGCATCCGTCATTCATGGGATCACGGTTGGCCCCTCGCCCTCGTGGGTCCAGAGGCGCCTTACGGCAGCCGGCGTGCGCCCAATCAATAACGTCGTGGATATTACCAACTATGTCATGCTCGAGTACGGGCAGCCCCTGCATGCCTTTGACTACGATACGATTCATGGCAGGCGGATCGCGGTGCGGCGCGCGACAGATGGAGAATCGCTTCGGACGCTTGATGGCACCCTGCGGACTCTGACGCCCGGGATGCTGGTGATTGCCGATGCCACGCGTCCAGTGGCGCTTGCCGGGATCATGGGCGGCTCAGAGACAGAGGTGACCGAGCTGACGAAGAGCGTGTTGATCGAGTCGGCCAACTTCAGTTCCGGCTCGATCCGGCAGAGCTGCCGTGCGCTGCGACTTCGGACCGAGGCGTCGTTCCGCTTCGACAAGGGGCTACCACCGGCCATCACCACCTTGGCATTGAGACGGGCGACCAAGCTTCTCGTGGAGATCTGTGGGGGCAAGGCGTCGCGCGGGCTGCAGGATGTGTTCCCCGCTCCCCGAGAGGCGATTGAGTTCAGGCTTACCGCAGTGGAGCTTCGTCGCGTCTTGGGCATTGATCTCACGTTAGCTCACATTCGAGACGTACTGGCCGGCCGACTTGGGTTTGACTGCCGGGAAGATGGGAGCGCTCTCATGGTAAGGGCGCCGGCGCACAGAAGCGACATTCAGATCCCCGCCGATCTCGTGGAAGAGGTCGCGCGCATGGTTGGCTACGATCAGATTCCAACCACAACGCTGGCAGGCCGCCTGCCCGATCATCCGCCTCAGCCGATGCGTGTCCTTATCGAACGGCTCAGCGATATGCTCGTTGGCTGCGGTCTGCAAGAGGTGATGACGTATTCGCTGATCGGCCGACGGCTCCTGGGCAAGATGGTTGTGGGGAAAGATGCTGAAACGCCGACTGGGCTTCGTCTGGCGAACCCGATGACCCCTGACCAGGAGATCCTTCGGACGTCGCTACTCCCCAGCTTCCTGGAGTGTCTGAATAATAATATTCGCGAGGACGAGGCTGGGCCTCGTCTGTTCGAGATCGGGCGGGTCTATCTGCCGCGCCAGGC
Source organism: Candidatus Methylomirabilis limnetica (assembly GCF_003044035.1). NCBI lineage: Bacteria > Methylomirabilota (SeqCode) > Methylomirabilia (SeqCode) > Methylomirabilales (SeqCode) > Methylomirabilaceae (SeqCode) > Methylomirabilis (SeqCode) > Candidatus Methylomirabilis limnetica. Next base: position 71,223 of record NZ_NVQC01000015.1, on the reverse strand, counting down.
CGACTTGCATGAGGAGCGGCAGATGCTGGTCATCGGTATGGCGGGGATAAGATGGCAGAGGCAATGGAGCCGGGCGACTGCTCAATTGGATTTTTACGATTTGAAGGGCGTTGTGGAGGAGTTGTTTGATCGCATGAACCTCGGAGAGACGCGCTTCGTCCAGATCATGGATCAGCATCCGTTTCATCCCGGGCGAACGACGGCCGTGTACTCAAAGGATGTACGGCTTGGGGTGATGGGAGAACTCCACCCGGTGGTGGCCCGCAACTTTGAGGTTCGATTCCCAGTCTGCCTGGCTGAGTTCGATCTGGAACAGCTCCTGAGCGTGATCGGGGGCGAGTTCTTGCAGATCGTCCCGCCGCCTCGCTTTCCCGCAATGCGAAGGGATCTGGCGCTCGTCGTTCCAGAGCGCGTCCCGGTCTCGGAGCTTTGTGAGGTCATCCGATACGCCGGGAGACCGCTGCTCCACCGGGTTGAGCTCTTCGATCTGTTCCGTGGGGAAGATCTGGCCCCGGAACATAAATCGTGCGGCATCGGGCTGATCTTCCGCTCCCCGGATCACACCCTTACCGATGCCGAAGTGGCCCAGGTCGAGGCCTGCATTATTCAGCAGTTACAGCGACTAACCGGAGCGCGGTTGCGAGGATAAGTTTCGCTTTACAAGGGTGCATTACTTTGGTAGGCTCTCGATCGGGTAAGGACTGCAACTGCGGAGACCTCATGTTAGAATACCCTTCAGACTAGGGCCGTATGATGCTTGCCGAAAAGCTGGAAGATCTTGAAGGTCGAGTGATGACGGTGGTTGCGCTTGTGACGAAGCTCAAGGAAGAGAAGGCAGGTCTTGGGCAGCGGATGGAGGAGCTGCAGGCCGTAATCAAGGCTCAGGTGGAGCAGGTGGGTGCGCTAGAGGCCGCACGAAGCAAGGATCAGGAACAGCTCATTCGAATGCAGGAGGAACGTGAGGATGTCCGGCTCAAGGTAGATCGCTTGCTGGAGGAGATCGAGAGGATCGAGGTCTCTATTGAGCCTGTCGCTTGAGTGTCGCATGGAGCAGCTAGTCAGTGTCGTGATCCGAGGAGAACAGTACACGATCCGTGCCGCAGAAGATCCGGCGTACATCCAGAGGGTTGCGGCGTATGTCGACGCGAAACTAGATGGGGTTGCGAAGGGATCTCAGTTGCTCTCACCCACCAAGGCGATCGTCTTGGCCTCATTGCATATTGCGGATGAGCTCTTTAAAGCAGAAGCAGAGAGGGAACGATCCGAGGGATTGGTAGCGATGAAGCTGGGTACACTATCAGGGCTGTTGGTAACCGCCCTTGAAGATGGAGCAAGCGGTTCCAAGGGCGGTGATCAGGAGTCCGAGGCGAGTAGTGGAGCATAGGTGGAGAAAGATGGCTGCGGTGCATCGTAATGCGTCGCATGAAGTCAGCGAAACCCCCTGCCGTGTTCGTGATGAGGGCACGTGTTTTGAACCAACAGTGAAAAAGAGGGGCCCTCTTCGTAGCGTGGTGTGCATAGCCCCACCTTGTGTGGGGAGAGCCTGAAGCGCTGCCCGGGCAACCACCTGATTATTCAGGTTCAAACCTCATCCCTCAAACGGCACAATGGTGGGGGGTCTTCCTTTTCCACTTCCGGTGTCACACACTGCCCATTGCCAGAGCCGGTTACCCTGTGCATCCTTCCTGCCTCGGGCCGAAGGCCCTCTTCGTATATCCCTCTTGGTGATCCTCTTGCATTTCTGGCCATGTCTTCAATGGCGTTGGCATAGGTAGTTAGTTAGGAAGGGGGTGTACCTCCGTTGGCGATTGGAATTGATCAGCTAGTGATCGCGTTGATTGTGGCGGTCGTAGGCGTAGTCGTTGGATATCTGCTCAGAAAACAGGTGGTCGAAAGTAAAGTGGCCGAGGCAGAAACCCTTGCCGCACGTATCCTGCAGGAGGCGAAGAAAGAGGCAGAAACCAAACATCGGGAGATTGAGCTTGAGGCCAAGGAGCTCGCCCTTCAGGCGAAGGCAGATCTGGAGCGTGAGACCAAGAGCCGACGCCAGGAGATCGAGATCGCGCAGCGCAATTTGGGTCAGAAAGAAGAGGCCCTCGATCGAAGTGTAGAGCAGTTGGATCGACGCAACCGCGAACTGGATGCACTGGTAGCAGGGCTTGGCAACAGGGAGCAGGCCGCCGCCGTCAAGGAGACACAGTGCGCCCAGTTGATGGAGGATGCGCAGCGACAACTGGAGCGTATTGCCGGCCTTACAGCCGCAGAGGGCAAGAAGATCTTGCTCCAGAATCTGGAGCAGGAGGCCAGGATCGAGTCGATGACCTTGTTCAAACGGATTGAGGATGAGACGAGGGCGACAGCAGGGGAGAAGGCCAAAGAGATTCTGGCTATTGCCGTTGATAAGTGCTCCCAGGAGTTCGTGATGGAATCAACGGTCTCCGTGGTGGATCTGCCGAGCGAGGAGATGAAAGGGCGGATCATTGGTCGGGAGGGGCGCAACATCCGAGCCTTCGAGCGAGCAACAGGGATTGATGTGATCGTGGACGACACCCCCGAAGCGGTGATCCTTTCCGGCTTCGATCCGATCCGGCGGGCCATCGCCAAGGAGGCGCTACAACGCCTCATCACCGATGGGCGGATCCATCCGGCGCGCATCGAAGAAGTAGTGGAGAAGGTAAAGGGAGAGATCGATGAGGACATCAAGAAGACCGGTGAACGAACAGCCTTAGAGCTAGGGATCAGCGGTATCCACCCCGAGCTCATGCGCCTGGTTGGGCGGCTTAAGTACCGGACCAGCTATTCGCAGAACCAGCTCATACACACCAATGAGGTGACACAGCTCGCCGGCGTGATAGCGGCTGAGTTGGGACTCGACGTCAAGGTGGCCAAGCGGGCAGGTTTGCTCCACGATATCGGGAAGTCAGCCGACGTCGCCATGGAAGGGACTCACGTCTCCATTTCGGCCGAGCTGGCTAAGAAGTATGGTGAGCGACCGAAGGTGGTGAACGCGATCGCCGCCCATCATGAGGACGTGGAGATCACCTGCCTGGAGGCCGTGGTGCTCCAGATCGCTGACACGCTCTCAGCGGCCAGGCCAGGGGCCAGACGTGAGCTGCTGGAAAGTTACGTGAAGCGGCTCGAGGGGTTGGAGAGAATCGCGAACTCCTTCGCGGGCGTGAGCAAGACATACGCCATCCAGGCCGGGCGCGAGGTACGCATCATTGTTGAGAGCGGTGAGGTGTCGGACGTGCAGGCGTATCAGCTTGCGCGGGATATCGCGAAGCGAATCGAAGAGGAGCTACAATACCCTGGTCATATCAAGGTGACCGTCATCCGCGAAACGCGGGCGGTGGAGTACGCCAAATAGCAATGTTTCGAGTTCAGAGTGTCGAGTTAAAGCTTCGGTTCGGTCAGTGTTGAACCCGAAACCCGAAACCCGAAACTCGAAACACTAAGCCATGCGAATCTTATTCATCGGTGACATTATTGGAAAGCCGGGTCGTGAGACCGTGGCGTCTGTGTTGCCTCGCCTTACCGAGGAGCAGAACATCGACCTCGTCATTGCGAATGGCGAAAACCTGGCCGGCGGCTACGGCCTCACGGGCGCGATGGCTAAAGAGATGTTCGCGCTCGGTGTCGATCTCATGACCTCTGGAAATCATATCTGGGATAAGAAGGAGGTCGAAGAGTACATTGCGAAGGAGGAACGGCTCCTGCGGCCGGCGAACTACCCAGAGCCTGCTCCGGGTAAGGGAAGCCTGGTGGTGGACAAAGGTGGCTGTGTCGTAGGGGTGCTCAATCTACAGGGGCGGGCGTTCATGCCCCCGCTTGATTGCCCGTTTCGAGTGGGTGACCGTGAGATTGGCCGGCTGCGTCGGGAGACGACACTGATCTTCGTAGATTTTCATGGTGAGGCAACGGCAGAGAAACAGGCTTTCGCCTGGTATGTGGATGGGAGGGTGTCGGCGGTGATCGGCTCCCACACGCATGTCCAGACCGCTGACGAACGGATCCTTCCTGGGGGGACGGCGTATTTGACCGATGTGGGGATGACGGGTGGTCACGACTCGGTAATCGGGATGGGTATTGAAGGTCCGATCGCCAAATTCCTTTCCGGTCTTCCGAAACAATTTCGTCCGGCCACCAGCGCACCTCGACTGTGCGGAGTGGTGGTGGAGATCGACGAGCGGACCGGACACTCGACCTCGATCGTACGGATCCAACGGGAACCCTGAGGGGGCCGTATGTCAGCGCGGATTCTCGACGGCAAGTCTATTGCGGCGGAGATTCGCCGGGAAGTCCAAATCGAGGTTGCGGCGATTACTGCGCAGACTGGGATGGTTCCGTGCCTGGCGGCGATCCTCGTCGGGAACGACCCGGCCTCAGCGACCTACGTGCAGAAGAAAGCCAAAGCTTGTAAGGATGCCGGGATCACCTCGGTACGAATAGACCTGCCGGCCGATCTTCCGGAAGCTTCACTGCTCCACGAGATCGAACGCCTCAATAGCGACCCTACCGTGCACGCCATTCTCGTTCAGCTTCCGCTCCCTCCCCACATCAGCGAAAGGCGAGTTCTGGGGGCGATTCTTCCGGAAAAGGATGTAGACGGATTTCACCCCTCTAACCTTGGCGGATTGCTGGTCGGGAATCCCCTCTTTGTCGCGTCCACGCCGCTTGGCATTCTCGAGCTACTCAATCGGACGAATGTGGTGATCGAAGGAAAGCATGCGGTTATCGTCGGGTGGAGTGTGGTAGTCGGCAAGCCGACGGCGTTCCTGCTGCTGCAGCACCACGCTACCGTTACCATTTGCCATATCAAGACCCGCGATCTTGCTTATCATACCAGGCAGGCCGATATCCTTGTTGTGGCGGCAGGGAAACCAGGTTTGGTGACAGGACCCATGGTCAAGGATGGAGCCGTCGTCATCGACGTCGGCGTCAATCGTCTTGCGGACGGCAGGGTCGTGGGGGATGTGGACTTTCCGGAGGTTGCGCAAAAAGCCTCACTGATCACCCCGGTTCCAGGCGGGGTGGGCCCGATGACGGTAGCCATGCTCTTAAAAAATACGGTAGATGCCTGTCGGCGCTTATGTGGCGTCATCAGGCCCTCTGGGGATGCGCCGGTTCCGTCTGACAAAAGAACGATGGCCCAACCCTGAGGCAGCAGCGTGACACCGGGACAGATAGGTCATGGCGCCTGTCTTCGGAAATGTGGTGATCTGCGTGGTAGATGAGTTGAACCGCCTTAACGGGGAGCCAATACTACCGGATTCTGAAGAGGGCGATCTCCCGCTGCTCACGAAGGAGGAGGCTATCGCTGAAGTAAAGCGGTGGATCGAGCGGTACAAGATCGATCCGAGTCAGATCTTCGCCAGGACAGGAGAACTGACCATCCGCTATGGGGACCTGATTCCTCACCTCGAGCAGGAGACCGATGAAGGCCGATTACTCCTTCAGGCGATCTCTAGAGGTCGAGTGGTTCGACAACAGACGCAATGAGGGCGAGCGATGATACCGACGCGATCGTCTGATCCAGCCGAGGTGATCGTTGAGCGGCAAGAGCGGGTCATGATTATTACATGGCGGGACGGCCATCGCAGCGTGTACTCGTTTGATGCTCTTCGGCGCGATTGCCCATGCGCCTCGTGCGATGACGCCAGGAGCAAGAGACTGAACGCCAGGAATCTCCAGGTTCTCAGCGGTCCAGTTTTGAAGCCCGGTGAGGTTCAGGTTACAGGCTCTCGCTCTGTGGGTTGGTATGCACTGAACTTTACCTGGAGCGATGGGCACGATACCGGTATCTATACGTATGACTTACTGCGGGCGAACTGCCCCTGCGAACAATGCTCCGACTCAACCTTATCTGGGGCCAGAGGATGAGAGCTATCCAGTTAGTGGGGCCTGGGATTGTCGAACTCGTAGAGCTGCCGATGCCCTCCATTGGGCCGGGGGAGCTGCTCCTGGAGATGAGGGTATGTGGTCTGTGCGGGTCTGATCTGGGTAAGATCTTTGGCGAGATGACGCTTGGACGGCCCGTCCCGCTGGGCCACGAGCTGGTTGGGGTAGTCAAGGCGGTTGGCGAAGGGGTGCAGCGATTTGCCATCGGCGATCGCCTTGCCGTTGCGCACCACGTCCCATGTGGCCGGTGCCGCTACTGTCTCCATGGCAGCGAGTCGATGTGCCCCCAGTTCAAGACGACCAATATAGATCCCGGCGGCTTCGCTGAGTTCGTCCGGATTCCAGCCCTACAGGTAGCGCAGACAGCCTTTGCACTTCCCGAGGAGATTTCTGACGAAGCAGGCATCTTTATGGAGCCATTGGCCTGCGCCGTGCGGGCGGTCAAACGATCCAATGTTCAGGTTGGCGATCAGATCGTGGTAGTCGGCGCCGGGTGCATGGGGCTGTTGGTCGCGCAGACCATCGCCGCGTTTGGCGCGAGGCCGATCTGTGTCGATCTTCGGGAGGAGCGCCTTGAGTTGGCTCGAACGCTTGGCGTTGAAACGACCCTGAATGTGGCCGGATCGGACCCGCTGATGGCGCTTCGTTCCGTCACGGAAACGGAAGGGGTCGATGGTGCTATCCTCACTGCGGTCAGCGCCACGATGTTAGAGGCGGTGATTAGCGTCCTGCGTGCCGGGGGGAAGATCAATATCTTTGCGGATGCAGGCGACGCCGGACGCATGGCGATCGATCTAAGCGCCTTCTACCGGCGGGAGCTATCCCTCACGGCAACCTATTCGGCCACGCCGGTGGAACTTGGCGAGGCGATCCAACTCCTGGCCTCCGGCCAAGTCCGGACCTTTCCTCTTATCAGCCATCGCTTTGACCTGAGCCGATTCGATGAGGGGGCGCGTTTGCAGCGCGGAGGGCAGGCCACGAAGGTCCTTTTCTTACCTGCCGGGGTAAGTACGGCGTGATCCCTGTGAATGTCCCGAGCCGAACGATGGTGGCGGCGGTGCTTCACGGTGCGGAAGATGTGCGCTTAGAGGAGGTACCGATTCCGCAACTTGGCCCAGAGGATCTCTTGGCCAGGGTCGAGGCTGCTTCCCTTGATTTCACGGATCGCAAGGTGTACCTGCGCGGATCGCACCCGATGATTGAGATCCCCGGGCTCTTCGGGCACGAGTGGGCCGGGGTCGTGGTGGCGCGAGGGGAGCAGGCTGATGCCAGGTGGCAGCCGGGAATGCGAGTAGTCGCAGCCAACTCGGCCCCCTGTACTGATCCGGTTCCGGCGGCCCGCTGTCGTGCTTGCCGGCGTTCTCGTCAGGGCATGTGCGAGCGACTCCTGTACAACAACGGCGCCTTTGCTCCCTACATTCGTATCCCTGGACGGATCGCGGAGGTGAACCTGTATGAGCTGCCCCCGCAGGTCCCCTTTGAGGAGGCAGCCCTCGCCGAGCCGCTCGCGTGCGTCATGCACGCCATCCGGCGCGTGCAGGTGTCCGATGGAGATCGTGTCGTGGTCGTGGGAGCCGGGCCGATCGGCCTGATGTTTATATCCGCTCTCCGTAACCGGTACGGGCAGGCCATTCGTCTCCTCAGCTTAGATCACCATGATGACCGTCTGGTTCTGGCAAGGAGCTTCGGCGCAGACGAGGCGCTGAATACTGCCGGAGGGTCGCTGATGGCAGGGGTGAGAGAGGCCTTCGGGGGAGGAGCGGAGAAGGCCGATGTTGTCATTGAGGCGGTGGGAAGTACGCAGGCGCACCAGGAAGCGTTTGAGCTGGTCGGTCGGGGTGGCACGCTGGTTCCATTCGGCGGAGTGGCTGAGGGTGCTCTCCTTTCTCTCGACCTGCATCGGTTGCATTACGAGGAGATTAGGATCTTCCCGATCTACCACCATACCCCTGGCGATTTCGCCAGCGCGGTCAACGCCATCGTTCGCCACGAGGTTCCAGTGGCCCGCCTCATCACTGCCCGCCTCCCACTCATGGAGCTGCCGAGAGCACTCGAGATGGTGCAGAATCGGACCACCCTTCGGACGATCCTGTTTTCATGATGTCGGCTTGGCGTCTGTGAAGGTCAAGGGGAGCACTGCCCTGTTTTACTCCACGCCGTAGACCGAGTCGGAAATAACGCGCAAGAAAACACGCAAAGGTATTGACAGGATTGGCTGATAGCGATAAGGATGTTACGGAGCGGCTTATCAATAGCGTGTTGGCACCCTCATAGGGAACGTGCTCGCCAGCATGGTGAAGAGACTGGGGAAGATGACTAAAGGTATGAGAACAATCCCGCTGGCCTCGTTGTCGAGCGTTACGCGCGCGAGACGGTCAGACGTACCGGTTCGTATGAGTCAGCGTGAGCCGATCCAGGGTCGGGTCACAGCGGCTTCACCGAAGCTGCGCTTTCACCATTATCGGGGCGTCCAGTGGATTCCGGCAGGAGGGCCGATGGCAGAGGCCTATGCCCCCGTTGTCGTTCATGACGATTGCCAGGGTTGCCTGGTGTGCACTCGCACCACCGAGTGGTTTATGGAGTTTGCGCGACTGGCTTGTCGCCTCACGGGGATCAACCTTCGCGACTGCCTTCACTGGGGCCATCTGTTCGACAATCCAAAGCCGTTGATTGTTCCCACCTCCAACCTGCTCGGTTGTAACAAGAAAACTCTGGCGGGGCTGCGTGAGAGCTATTTCAGCCTCAGTGAGGTCTCTCGTCCTCCCCTTTGGGATCTCTGGCCATCAGATCAGGCCCTTTCACAAAGCGAGCGGTTTGAAGACCGATTGACCATTGTGAGCAGGATGGTGGAGCTTTGGGAGGACGGGCAGTACATCGGCTGGCCAAGTTAGTTCCGCAAAAAATAGCGTTCAGCAATCAGCGGTCAGCTTCAGATAATGCGGGGGACGCAGAAAAACTGATCGCTGGCTGCTTCCCAATTGTAGGTCGGGTTAGCGTAGCGTAACCCGACACCACTCGGCTGACTTCATGGAAGTTTTACTTGAGGAAAAACTCCTGGATAGCGTCTTTGTCGTCGAGGGTAGTGGGGCGTCCAGAGGAGTAGTTCACCACTACTGAGGCCACGTTCTCCGGCACGGGGAACTCTTCTGATGGGGTATCCTTAAGGACTTGTTGCATGAAGCGAGTCCAGATGGGAACGGCAAGGGTGGCGCTCGTTTCGTGCCGGCCAAGTGATCGCTTGGTATCATAGCCAATCCAGACCCCCGCCACAAGGTTGGGCGTATACCCGATGAACCAGGCATCGGTCGCTTCCTGAGTGGTCCCGGTCTTACCTGCGACAGGTCTTCCCAGTACGCGCGCTCGAGACCCAGTCCCTCTCTCGACGACACCCTTTAAGACGTTGGTCAAAATGAATGCCGTCTCCTCCCTCATCGTCCGCTGACTCACCGGGACGTACTCTTCCAGGGGTGCCCCCTTGTTGTCCACCACCTTCCTGATGCTGTATGGCAGAAACCGGATTCCTGAATGCGCAAAGACACCGAATGCCGAGACCATCTCCGATAATGTAACCTCCGAGACGCCGAGAGCCAGGGCATATTCCCTCCGTAGCGTGCTCTCGATTCCTAGATCATGGGCCAGCGTGATGACCGGATCGACTCCAATCCGCTCGATAAGCTTCACCGCGACGACGTTGGTGGAGTGTTCGAGTCCGTATCGTAATGTAGTCGGGCCGCGGAACTTCCGGTCATAGTTTTCCGGCTTCCATTCGATTCGTTTGCCGTCCACAAGGAACGGGAAGCTTACGGGGGCGTCATTAATGATTGTGGAAGGGGTGAAGCCGCGATCAAAGGCAGCGGCGTAGATAAACGGTTTGAAGGCTGAGCCGGGCTGTCGCCTGGCCTGCGTCGCACGGTTGAATTTGGATCGCTCGAAGTCGTACCCGCCTATCATCGCCTTGATGCCGCCGTCCCTCGGATCCAGGGCGAGGAAAGCGCCCTCGATCTCGGGATCTTGTTCGAGATTCAGATCGAGAGTCTTTTTTCGCTTGTTGACGCTGACAACCTGAACCTTCACCTCCATACCGATCTGAAGCTGTTGGTGCGGTTGCGAGGCGTTGAGCCATGGTACCTTGTCAAGGGCAATGTCACCTTGATACCCGCCGACTTGAACTATGATCGCTCTTGGCAGAATCTTCGTGACTGTTGCGCTGAGAGTCTCCCCTACCTTCGGGATCAGGTACGAGAGGGGGGACTTGCCGGAATCGTGTGCGGTCAAGGATCGTGTGCGAGGAAGACGAAAGCCTTTGGCCTTGTCGATCCCCCTCAGTCCTTCTATCAGAGCCGACTCGGCGCTCCGTTGCGTGTCGATGTTCAGTGTGGTGTAGACCTTCAGGCCGCCATGGTATACGGCGTATGTACCGTATTTCTCTTCCAGTTGCTGACGGATGTACTCGACGAAGTAGGGGCCGAGGTTTCGAGTTTTCTCGAACGAAAATTCGTCGAAGGTGACGGTGAAAGCGGAAGCGGCCTGCTCATTGGTGATGAATCCTCGCTCAGTCATCCGGGCCAACACATGGTCTCGGCGACGTATGGCCCGTTCCTTATCGGTGATGGGAGAGTAGTAGTTAGGCGCCCGTGGCAGCCCGGCTAGGGTTGCAGCCTCGGCGATGTTAAGCTGATCCACCGACTTTTTGAAGTAGGTTTGGGCGGCAGACTCCACCCCATAGGCGCCATGTCCGAAGTAGATCTGGTTGAGATAGAGTTCAAGGATCTTCTCTTTAGAGTACCGTTTCTCGATTTCAACCGCCAGGAGGGCCTCCTTGACTTTCCTGGAAAGGTTTTTCTCCGGAGTCAGGAGCAGTATCTTAGTCAACTGCTGTGTGATGGAGCTGCCCCCCTCAACGGGGCGCATAGCCCGGAGATTCACCAGAAACGCTCTGGCGAGGCCTCGGAAATTAATCCCATGATGCTCGTAGAACTGAGCATCCTCGACCGCGATAATTCCATTGATCAGATGGCGAGAGATATTGTCCAGCGGAACCCAGGAACGTTTCTGCTCGAAGAAGGTGGCAAAAGGTTCATCGTGATCTGAATAGAGTGTGGTCACGAGGCTGGGCTGATACTCCTCAAGCGCGTCAAGCGTCGGGAGGTCCTGGAGGTACGTGACCAATAGGCCCCCGACGACTCCTAGCGATATGGCCATCAGCAGCAGGAAGGACCAGAGCAGCGCAACGATAGCTCGGGGTGGTCGTCGCATAGGCTATACCTCTAGACTTCTGGCATCGGCAAGGGTAATCACTTATACGACGCTCAATATACTAACCATAGCAGCCACCACTATAGCAGAGGGGTTGGACCCCCACAAGCCTCGCCAGCCCTCGCTGTAACTACTTAGGCGTTTAGGCTGAAGGCTGTAGGCTGAAGGCTCTAAATTATCTCACAAAGCACACATCAAGCCATTCAAGACCTTTCCGATTTCTACGACCTTTGGTTCTATCAGAGGGGACTCCTCATAGGCCAACAAGTCCACACGCTTCGACGCTCTGCGACGTCATCGCTTTACCCTTAACAGCCTTCAGCCTATCCACCTGAGTAGAGACCACGAGGAAGAGGAGTTTGGGATTGCAGCGAACGATCCATTGTGCTAAAAAGGCATCCACCAACCTGGCGGAGAAACTACAGATGGACGATGTGAAAGCGCGAGCCTATGAGCAACTTCGTGTCCTCCGGCGAGGCGCGGTGGAGATCATTTCCGAGGAAGAGCTGCTCGGGAAGTTAGAGCGCTCACTGCGGACGGGCGTCCCGCTGCGCGTCAAGCTCGGCGCCGACCCCTCAGCGCCTGACCTACACCTTGGTCACACGGTCGTACTGAGAAAACTGCGCCAGTTTCAGGATCTTGGCCATCAGGTGATCTTCCTGATTGGCGATTTCACCGGGATGATCGGCGACCCGACTGGCAGATCAGAGACTCGCAAGCCGCTGAGCGTTGAGGAGATTCAGGCCAACGCGGAAACCTATAAGAGGCAGATCTTTCAGATCCTCGATCAAGGCCGAACGGAGATCCGTTTCAACAGTGAATGGCTGAGTCGAATGGACTTTGCCCACGTGATCCGCCTGGCGGCGCAGTACACGGTTGCTCGGATCCTGGAACGGGACGATTTTCAAAAGCGCTACCGGGAGGGGCGACCAATTGGCGTCCATGAGTTCCTCTACCCGCTGGCTCAAGGGCATGACTCCGTGGTACTCAGGGCCGATGTCGAGTTGGGTGGTACCGATCAAAAGTTTAACCTCCTTGTGGGACGGGAGCTGCAGCGGGATCATGGCCAGGAGCCTCAGGTTGCGATCATCACGCCCCTGCTTGAAGGAACCGATGGGGTTCAAAAGATGAGCAAGAGCCTCGGCAACTACATTGGGATTGAAGAGCCAGCCAAGGAGGTATACGGGAAGACGATGTCGATTCCTGATGCGCTCATTGTGAAATATGCCGAGCTGGTGGCCGGAATGTCGCCGGAGGCTATAGCGGCAATGGATGAGGGGCTAAAGCTTGGCACGCTTCATCCCAGGACAGCTAAAGCAGAGGTGGCCAGGAAGCTGGTTGCGCTCTATCATGGAGAGAGGGCTGGCGAGGAGGCGACTCGCGAGTTCGATCGAATATTCAGAGAAAAGGGGCTACCGGACAACATCAATGTGTTCATAGTAGATGAGATATCCGCCGTTGATGTCGTGTGGTTGATTAAGGAATCAGGGGGGGCGAGGAGCCTCTCAGACGCTAGGCGGCTCATCCGTCAGGGTGGCGTCAGCCTTGATGGGGAAGTCGTACGGGATGAACATGCGAAGATCTCGATAGATCAGGAACACTTGCTGAGAGTGGGAAAGCGATTTTTTCGGAAGGTTAAAAAGAACGCTCAACCACTAAATAACACTTGACAGCTATAGGGTAGTTGCTGTATCTTCCAAATCGTGATTGTCGCTGTATGCCATTGACACTTGCGGCTCGATGACTTACATTAGATACGAGCTAGATGAGTGGCAATGGCGGAATGCCTTGATGCTTGCTCTTTGACAATAGAATATTGTTGCTACTGACTTGATGGCGAATGAATTCAGCCAGAGTGGGTGACTCGGTAACGGGAAACCTGCTTGTAGGCTACTACTATGTACGTTCCAATTTGGAGAGTTTGATCCTGGCTCAGAACGAACGCTGGCGGCGTGCCTAACACATGCAAGTCGAGCGAGAAAGTCCCGGCAACGGGATGAGTAAAGCGGCAAACGGGTGAGTAACGCGTGGGTAATCTACCCTACGGATCGGGATAACCTGCCGAAAGGTGGACTAATACCGGATGATGTTCTTGCGGTGATTCCGTGGGAACCAAAGGGGGCGAGCGTAAGCAGCTCTCACCGAAGGAGGAGCCTGCGTCCGATTAGCTAGTTGGTGGGGTAATGGCCTACCAAGGCGACGATCGGTAGCCGGCCTGAGAGGGCGATCGGCCACACTGGAACTGAGACACGGTCCAGACTCCTACGGGAGGCAGCAGTGGGGAATATTGCGCAATGGGCGAAAGCCTGACGCAGCGACGCCGCGTGGGTGATGAAGGCCTTCGGGTCGTAAAGCCCTGTCTGGTGGAACGAAACGCCTGGCGGCCAATACCCGCTGGGTTTGACGGTACCACCGAAGGAAGCCCCGGCTAACTACGTGCCAGCAGCCGCGGTAAGACGTAGGGGGCGAGCGTTGTTCGGATTTACTGGGCGTAAAGCGCGCGTAGGCGGCCAGATAAGTCGGGTGTGAAAGCCCTCGGCTCAACCGAGGTTCCGCATCCGATACTGCTTGGCTGGAGTCTAGGAGAGGAGAGCGGAATTCCCAGTGTAGCGGTGAAATGCGTAGATATTGGGAGGAACACCCGTGGCGAAGGCGGCTCTCTGGACTAGTACTGACGCTGAGGCGCGAAAGCTAGGGGAGCGAACGGGATTAGATACCCCGGTAGTCCTAGCCGTAAACGATGGGCACTAGGTGTGGGAGGTATTGACCCCTTCCGCGCCGAAGCTAACGCATTAAGTGCCCCGCCTGGGGAGTACGGCCGCAAGGCTAAAACTCAAAGGAATTGACGGGGGCCCGCACAAGCGGTGGAGCATGTGGTTCAATTCGACGCAACGCGAAGAACCTTACCAGGGCTTGACATCCCACGAACCTGCCTGAAAGGGCGGGGTGCCCGCAAGGGAGCGTGGAGACAGGTGGTGCATGGCTGTCGTCAGCTCGTGTCGTGAGATGTTGGGTTAAGTCCCGCAACGAGCGCAACCCTCACCCCTAGTTGCCACCGGGTAATGCCGAGCACTCGAGGGGAACTGCCAGCGTCAAGCTGGAGGAAGGCGGGGATGACGTCAAGTCATCATGCCCCTTACGTCCTGGGCTACACACGTGCTACAATGGCCGGTACAAAGGGATGCGAGACCGCGAGGTGGAGCCAATCCCAAAAAGCTGGTCTAAGTTCGGATTGCAGTCTGCAACTCGACTGCATGAAGTAGGAATCGCTAGTAATCGCGCATCAGCACGGCGCGGTGAATACGTTCCCGGGCCTTGTACACACCGCCCGTCACACCACGAAAGCTGGCTGTACTCGAAGTCGCTGAGCCAACCCGCAAGGGAGGCAGGCGCCGAAGGTATGGTTAGTGATTGGGGTGAAGTCGTAACAAGGTAGCCGTACGGGAACGTGCGGCTGGATCACCTCCTTTCTAAGGAGTACCATTAATCTCCTAGGTCAATTTACCCCAGGTCGGTAGCAACAATATTTTTTCTTTTTCTATAGGAGAGTCCGAGGTGCGATCGATAAGTTGGTGATATCGGTGGCGTCTTGGGGTCTTGTATAGTGTTTACTTTGTGTTTTGTCGAAGGGGCCTTTAGCTCAGCTGGTTAGAGCGCACGCTTGATAAGCGTGAGGTCTCTGGTTCGATCCCAGGAAGGCCCACCATTCCATTTCGGATAGCGGAATTATTATTTTGAGCAACGTTCGGTATCGTTTATCCGATATCCGCAGTGCGTGTGGGGGATGTAGCTCAGTCGGGAGAGCACCTGCTTTGCAAGCAGGGGGTCAGCGGTTCGATTCCGCTCATCTCCACCAAGTGGGAACTTCGGGAACTTATTGCACATAGCAAAAGCTAGTTTGAATTAGTTAACGCGAGCATAGCTCGCGGTGCTCTTTGACAATTGAATAAACGATCCGTGTCTCCAATGAATACAGACCTCGAGTTAGGTAATAATTGGGGTCAAGCTAGTAAGAGTGTACGGTGGATGCCTTGGCATCAGCAGGCGATGAAGGGCGTGGTAAGCTGCGATAAGCCTCGGGTAGTCGCATACAGACGTTAATCCGAGGATGCCCGAATGGGGAAACCCGATCCGAGTAATGTCGGATCATCGCTGGGTGAATACATAGCCCAGCGAAGCTAACCGGGGGAACTGAAACATCTCAGTACCTCGAGGAAAAGAAAGCAACCGCGATTCCCTGAGTAGCGGCGAGCGAAACGGGAATAGCCCAAACCAATAACGTGTGATAGCCCGTGTGCGTTGCGTTATTGGGGTCGTGGGGTCCTGTCTGGCTCTAATACGGTAGAGCCGAAGAGTTACAAATCTCATTCCTAATTGAACGATCTGGAAAGGTCGGCCATAGAAGGTGATAGCCCTGTAGAATAAAGGGATGAGACTCTTTGTGCAGGAAACCCAAGTACCACAAGACACGTGGAATCTTGTGGGAATTCGGGGGGACCGCCCTCCAAGGCTAAACACTTGCTGATGACCGATAGTGAACCAGTACCGTGAGGGAAAGGTGAAAAGCACCCCTGTTAGGGGAGTGAAATAGTACCTGAAACCGTACACTTACAAGCAGTCGGAGGGCTATGCTCACCGCAAGGTGAGAATGCCTGACGGCGTGCCTTTTGTTTAATGAGCCGGCGAGTTACTTGTACGCAGCGAGGTTAAGCCGCAAGGCGGAGCCGTAGCGAAAGCGAGTCCGAATAGGGCGTTTTAGTTGCGTGCAGTAGACCCGAAGCCAGGTGAGCTACCCCTGGCCAGAGTGAAGTGCCGGTAACACGGCATGGAGGCTCGAACTCATCACGGTTGAAAACGTGTGGGATGAGCTGGGGGTAGGAGTGAAAGGCCAATCAAACCTGGAAATAGCTGGTTCTCCCCGAAATAGCTTTAGGGCTAGCCTCGCAACGTAAGTGACGGAGGTAGAGCACTGATTGAGCTAGGGCTCCTACAAGGGTACCAAACTCTATCAAACTCCGAATGCCGTCAACTGGAATTGCGGGAGTCAGACTGTGGGGGCTAAGCTCCATGGTCGAGAGGGAAACAGCCCAGACCACCAGCTAAGGTCCCAAAATACAGGCTAAGTGGGAAAGGTTGTCAGGTTGCGTAAACAACCAGGAGGTTGGCTTAGAGGCAGCCATCCTTTAAAGAGTGCGTAATAGCTCACTGGTCAAGCGATCTGGCGCCGATAATGTAACGGGGCTCAAGCCTGTTACCGACGCTGTGGGATACTGTTCGCTTCGGCGAATGGGATCGGTAGGGGAGCATTCTGCAGTCAGTGAAGCTGGACGGTAACGACCGGTGGAGAGTGCAGAAGAGATTATGCCGGCCTGAGTAACGATAAACTAGGTGAAAAACCTAGTCGCCGTAAGTCTAAGGTTTCCTGGGGAAGGTTAATCCGCCCAGGGTTAGTCGGTTCCTAAGCTGAGGCCCAAGGGCGTAGGCGAAGGGCAACAGGTTAATATTCCTGTACCGTCTAGCGACGATAAAGACGCGATGGGGGGACGCAGGAGGGTAGGCCATGCTCGTGTTGGAATACGAGCTCTAAGCCGGTAGGGGGTCCTGACAGGCAAATCCGTCGGGGCATTAACTCCGAGAGGTGATGGGGAGGCCGCAAGGCCACAACTGGTTAATCCCATGCTGCCAAGAAAAGCCTCTAGCGAGTCGTTAGGCGACCGTACCGCAAACCGACTCAGGTAGACAGGGAGAGAATCCCAAGGCGCTCGAGAGAACACTCGCTAAGGAACTCGGCAAAATAGCCCCGTAACTTCGGGAGAAGGGGTACCATACCAACGTGAGCAGGTTTACCCTGCAGAGCGGTGGGAGGTCGCAGTGAAATGGGTCAAGCGACTGTTTACTAAAAACACAGGTCCGTGCGAAGCCGAAAGGCGATGTATACGGACTGACGCCTGCCCGGTGCCGGACGGTTAACAGGAGGGGTTATCTGCCGCAAGGTGGAAAAGCTCTGAATCGAAGCCCCGGTAAACGGCGGCCGTAACTATAACGGTCCTAAGGTAGCGAAATTCCTTGTCGGGTAAGTTCCGACCTGCACGAATGGCGTAACGACTTGACCGCTGTCTCGGCGAGTGGCTCGGTGAAATTGTAGTACCGGTGAAGATGCCGGTTACCCGCAGCTAGACGGAAAGACCCCGTGAACCTTTACTGTAGCCTGATATTGAATCTTGGTGCAGCATGTGTAGGATAGGTGGGAGGCTGTGAAGCGGGGGCGCAAGCTTTCGTGGAGCCATCCTTGAAATACCACCCTTGCTCTACTGTGGTTCTAACCTAGACCTGTGAAGCCAGGTCGGAGACAATGTCAGGTGGGCAGTTTGACTGGGGCGGTCGCCTCCTAAAGTGTAACGGAGGCGCCCTAAGGTTCCCTCAGCACGGTCGGCAATCGTGCGTTGAGTGCAAAGGCATAAGGGAGCTTAACTGCGAGACCTACAAGTCAAGCAGGTGCGAAAGCAGGGCTTAGTGATCCGGTGGTCCCGAGTGGAAGGGCCATCGCTCAACGGATAAAAGGTACTCCGGGGATAACAGGCTTATCTCCCCCAAGAGTCCACATCGACGGGGAGGTTTGGCACCTCGATGTCGGCTCATCGCATCCTGGGGCTGAAGCAGGTCCCAAGGGTTGGGCTGTTCGCCCATTAAAGCGGTACGCGAGCTGGGTTTAGAACGTCGTGAGACAGTTCGGTCCCTATCTGCTGCGGGCGCAGGAGATTTGCGGGGATCTGTCCCTAGTACGAGAGGACCGGGATGGACGAACCTCTAGTGTGCCAGTTGTTCTGCCAAGGGCATCGCTGGGTAGCTATGTTCGGAAGGGATAAACGCTGAAAGCATCTAAGTGCGAAGCCCACCCCAAGATGAGATCTCCCGGGCGCAAGCTCCTAAAGACCCCTTGTAGATCACAAGGTTGATAGGCCAGATGTGTAAGCGCAGGAATGCGTTCAGCTTACTGGTACTAATAGGTCGTGAGGCTTGACCCCAATTATTTCTTAACTCTATTCTGGATTCCTGGTGATGAAACGGATCGCTTGTGTGGTCATATGCATTATCGTGGCGATAGGCCTCGCGGCTTTTGGCGTAGGGTCTGAACCCACTAGGCATACAACGCCCAAAGAGATCACTGCCACTAGCAAGTCAACACTGCGTAAGACTGATCTGAATGCAGCGACAGTTCGAGAGCTTTCGAAGCTTCCTGGTATTGGGAAAGAAGCAGCCGAGCGAATCGTTCGACACCGACCATATCGTAAGCTTGACCAAGTGATTGGTAAGAAGGTGCTGGGACGCAAACAATTCGCTAGAATTAAGGATAGAATTTGGGTTAGTTCAGTCCCATAGATCAGTATTGAGAAGCAATGTGTTGACTCGACGATAAGTTATAAGAACTCGGAAAACTTCTTGCAAGGTTCCTGGTGGCTATAGCGGAGGGGAAACACCCGTTCCCATCCCGAACACGGAAGTGAAGTCCTCCAGCGCCGATGGTACTACGTGGGCAACTGCGTGGGAGAGTAGGTCGCCGCCAGGAGCATTTTAAAAAGCTCACACGTAACATTACGTGTGAGCTTTTTGTCTTTCCGGGTTGGCCCTATGCGTTTCACAACACCGGGACGCAGGGGCATAATTCCTTTCAGAGGATGTTCGAACTTGCTGGTGCGCTGCTGTAGGATGAGAGAACTGACTTGAGCTTGAAGAGGCGAATTCAAGTATCTTCGGCAAAGCGAGCCGTATTAATTTGGGCTATAGTGATTGCGGCTACGCGCATGTCCTCTGTTGAGGCGGCCCAGGTAAGGCTATATCTCGAGAAGGAATCCATAGCCCTTGCATTAGTAAGGGTTTACGGTGCTGAATATGTGTCGCTAGCGGGTCTTGCGAGGGCCGTAGGAAAGCCTGTGGAGCAAGTGCGAAAGCAGCGAAGCTATCGAATTCAGCTTGGGAATTCCTCTCTTTTAGTCACAGTCGGTTCTTCCGAAGTTCGAGTTGGAAAAACCGTCGTCCCGCTCTCGCTGCCGCCTCGGATGTTCGGAGGGAAAGTGATCGTTCCACTCGAGCTCCTGCCAATTGCGCTGAGCGCACGATATGGTGAAAGCCGAGTCAACTGGGATCCTGAGGCGCGGGTGGCTAGGATCGACGAAATAGTGTACTCGCTGCGCGCCTTGCGATTTCGTACATATCCGGATCATACCCGAGTTGTCCTGGAAGGCACGCGACCACACGATTTCGTCCTTGTTGAGGATGGCGTATCAGGACGAGTTGTTCTGGAGGTAAAGCGCTCGGTCGCAAGCCCCGTAATCCAATCCAGCCAGGTCTCCGATGGGCTTGTGTCCTCAATTGAAACTCGGCAGATTGGTCGTGATAGTCAGATCACGATCCATGGGGCAGGGCGCCGTTTGTGGAGCAAGGTATTCGCTGTGGAGAGCCCTGACCGGATTGTAGTCGATCTCTTTCCACGCGAAGGGCTGGAGCTGAATTCGCGACAAACCGATACCGCGACGAAAACGCCATCTGGACGAGTAGGCCACCCAAAACCCATTACTCGAGATGTCGAGCCGGCTGAGCCGTCCGGCGTATTGCCGCCGGAACACATCGTTAAGACAGTGGTGATCGATCCCGGCCATGGAGGAAGAGATCCTGGTGCGATCGGCCAGTCGGGAGTGAAGGAGAAAGATATTACCCTTGATATCGGTCTCAGGTTACAGCGATTGATTGAAGAGAGTCTTGGGTTGAAGGTCATCATGACTCGGACGGAGGATGTCTTTGTCCCGCTTGAGAGACGGACAATGATCGCCAATCGACACCGAGCAGATTTTTTCGTCAGTTTGCACGTCAACGCAGCTCCCAGGAGTCTTGCTGTCGGTGTAGAAACCTATTTCTTGAGCCGTGAACCATCCGATCTGGGCGCAAAGGCTTCTGCCGTCAGAGAAAATACCGCCCTCAACCTCGAGGGCGTCGGCCAGGATGCGCAGCGAGGCTTGAAAAGCGTCCTTTGGGATCTAACCCAAACGTTCTACGTCAGGGAATCCAGTGAGTTAGCAGAACTGCTCCTGAACGAACTCGGGCAGAGTCTCAGGGTAGACAATCGCGGGGTGAAGTCGGCACCCTTCTTCGTTCTAATCGGGGCTGCGATGCCGTCGGTCCTCGTAGAGGTGGCCTTTATCACGAACCTGCAGGAAGAGCAAAAACTTAATCAAGAGGCGTATCGACAACAGATCGCTGAGGCCCTGCTGGCCGGCATCGGCCAGTTTAAGGCAAGATATGAAAAACGGGTAGGTGCGATGTCTGTGCCTTCACCTATCAGCCTTCAGTCTTCAGCCTTCAGCCTCAAATAACAATGCGCAACCTCAAGACTGCGACCGTATCCATCGCTTTGCTGGTGGTGATCGTCGGTGCGATCGCTCTTTGGAACAACGAATCGGTCACGGTGAACAGACCCGCTGTCCAACGTACCGCCTCAGAGCCGATGAAGCCGACGTTTGAAAATGGGAGAAAAAACGTAGCGCTCTTCTTTTTAACCAGTGACGGCAACTCGTTCCACGAGGAGACCAGAGAGATTGGAGGTGGAACGACGACGACAGAAGAGGCCAAGCGAACCTTGGCTGAGCTCGTAAATGGGCCGAAGGGTGGTGATCTGGCACCGACGGTCCCTCGGGATGCCCAGCTTCTCAATCTGTTTATTGATTCATCCGGGACTGCGTACGTCGATTTCAATAGGAGGTTACGGGATCGTCTGCCTGGAGGCGCTCAAGGGGAACTCTACACCGTCTTCTCTATTGTGAATACCCTCGCCTCGAACTTCGTCCAGATCACGCGTGTGCAGATCCTTGTGGAGGGGGCGGAGATTTCAACATTGGCAGGACATGTTAATACACGAATGGCTTTATCTCCACAGTACGTCTTTTGAGATTGCTGGTGGGAGATCAGGCGAAAGGAGAGACTGTGAGGATTGATGGTCGGAAGATGGACGAGAATAGGCCGGTAAAGGTGGACCGCGGCTTCCTCAAGTATGCTGAAGGGTCACTGCTCATTGAGGTTGGTGAGACCAAAGTTCTCTGCACGGCCACGGTAGAGGAAAAGGTTCCGCTGTTCCTGCGTGGAACCGGGCAGGGGTGGGTTACTGCGGAATATGGGATGCTCCCCCGCTCTACCAAGACGAGGATACCTCGGGAATCGGCAACCGGGAGGGCTAGCGGCCGAACATTCGAGATCCAGCGCCTCATCGGTCGGTCGCTACGGGCGGTGATCGATTTGACGCGATTGGGGGAGCGGACAGTGCTGGTCGATTGTGACGTGATTCAGGCTGACGGAGGGACTCGAACCACCGCTATCACAGGGGCCTTTGTGGCAATGGTAGATGCGCTCTCTCGGCTTAAAGAGAACGGCCAGATCAAGAGGCCACTCCTGAAAGATTTCGTGGCTGGTGTGAGCGTCGGGTATGTGGATGGAGAGCTCTTGCTGGACCTCAACTATGCCGAAGACTCCATGGCAGAGGTTGATATGAATGTGGTGATGACAGGCTCCGGAAAGTTCGTCGAGATCCAAGGGACCGCCGAGGAGGTTCCCTTCGACAAGGCCCAGTTAGACCAGATGCTCCACCTGGCGACGCAAGGCATCGACAGGCTCGTTGATCTTCAACGCCAACTTTTGGGATCTGATCTCAACAGCCTGAAGACGGCCTAAAGATGTAGCTTGACATCGGGGGGCGAGGTTTCTAGAATGCAGGTGGTGTTGGCTACGGCAAACGTAGGAAAGCTTCAGGAAATCATAGCCATCCTCAGCGATCTGAGGATTTCTTTTTTGTCGCTCGCCTCGCTTCACGGGTATATTCCGTCGGTCGAGTCCGGCGTTACGTACGCGGAGAACGCCGCTGCCAAGGCAAAGGCAGCCGCAGAGTTCAGCGGTTACTGGGCTCTCGCGGATGATTCCGGTATCGAGGTAGACGCTCTCGGAGGGCAGCCCGGGGTTCACTCTGGCCGCTATCTCTGTGTGACAGCCACTGATCAAGAGCGTAATCAGCGCATCCTTGAGTTACTGGATGGGATGCCTCTCCAGCGGCGGGGGGCGCATTTTCAGTGTGGGGTGGCCGTGGCCGGACCAGGAGGAGAGTTGTCTATCTTTCATGGGAGTTGTTACGGGAGCATCGCTGAGGCTCCCTACGGCAATAGTGGGTTTGGCTACGATCCTATTTTTATCGTCCCTGACTTTGGCGTAACGATGGCCGCGCTTCCACCGGACGTCAAGAATGGAATCAGCCATCGTGCGCGTGCCATCGAGAAAACAAAACCGTTGTTACGGCGCCTCTCGCTTACTGCGGCTTAAGCCGATCGAAGGTTGATGTCGGCGGCTGGAGTTGGGAAAGATGGATGACGGGGCGTGGCGCAGCCTGGTAGCGCACCTGCTTTGGGAGCAGGGAGTCGGAGGTTCAAATCCTCTCGCCCCGACCACGAAATGGGGTTTAGGGTAGAAGGTCTAGGGTGTAGGGACGAGACGGGATTGCTGCGGAGTACCTTTACATCCTATACCCTAAACGCTATACCCTGGTCTTGCGCGCCTGTAGCTCAGCCCGGATAGAGCAACGGCCTCCGAAGCCGTGGGCCGCCCGTTCAAATCGGGCCAGGCGCACCACGAAATAGGGTTTAGGGTAGAGGGTCTAGGGTGTAGGGATTGAGGCGGTGGGTTAGAATGGGTTCCGTTTTCTATACCCTATACCCTGTGCGGTTCGTATGGTGAGCGTAGCTCAATGGCAGAGCACTGGACTGTGGCTCCAGGGGTTGAGGGTTCGAGTCCCTTCGTTCACCCCATAAAAAAGGGTTTAGGGTCAAGAGTAGAGGGTCTAACCCCTATACCCTGTTCTCTTGCGCCCATAGCTCAGCTGGATAGAGCGCCGGACTTCGAATCCGTAGGTCGGGAGTTCGAATCTCCCTGGGCGCACCACGATAACAGCCATCAGCCATCAGCGTTCAGGAAAGATTAGGAGATGCTTTGCGCGCCTCGCTGAAAGCTGATTGCTGATGACTACTTGAGGAGGCGCCCATAGCTCAGCCGGATAGAGCGGCTGCCTTCTAAGCAGTAGGTCGGGAGTTCGAGTCTCCCTGGGCGCACTAGTATGAGAGCTATCAGCCATCAGGAAGAATCCGGGGGTGTTTACCGTAACTTGCTGATGGCTAATCGCTAATCGCTGTTTTTGTGGGGCCGTTAGCTCAGTTGGTAGAGCAGCTGACTCTTAATCAGCGGGTCGTTGGTTCAATTCCAACACGGCCCACCACCTATTCCGTAAGTGCTGATAAATGCAAGAGTTCCAATTGACCTCGCATAGTTGCCACCGGTAATGCGATAATGTACCGAAAGCGGTAACGAAAAGTGTACCACCCTGAAGGTAAAGTGGTATCCCTTCTTTTAAGAGAAAGGAGGGTAGGCCAATGATCTCCAGGGAGGCTTTTCTGGACATTGTTTTATTCGATTCAGGCTAAGCCCTGCGACGGGACGCGTCCGCGCTTCGGTGTGAGGCGAACGCGAAATTCCTCATGAAGAGCGCCCTTTTCTCCTACCCAAAGCCAATGAAGGAAAAGCGCAGGACCCACCGAGGCGGTCGCCAGGCAGCAAACCCTGTCCCTACTTAAAGGCGTAGTTTATGTAGACGTGGTACGTCATGAGCAGCAACAACGCCATAGACAATCCGACATGGGCACTTATCCACACCGGCCTGTACCAAGGCTTGTAGATTGTGACGATTTGGAGATTGAACAGGCCGGTGAGGAAGATAAGTAACAACGTCAGGCTGAAGATCTGCTGATAGCCGTAGCCTAAGGTTTGGGAATGGAAGAAGAAAACCAAAGGGAGCAGGGTGCCGAACAGTTTATGGCGACCCATCATAGTCTCGAAATTGTGCTGCCCCCCCTGGGCACGCGTCACAGAAAAGCGCCATTGATAAAGGACACACGCAAGCAATCCGAGGCCTGTAGCGAGCTTATACGTCTTGGTGCCTTGCAGTTCGGTCAACAAGGTCCACCGCCACCCGGTTGATTGCTGGACAATCAAGGCCGTCAATAGAAACAGACCTACCCCAAAATACCCCCTGACGGACGCGCCTGGCTTGAAGGCGACTGGCAGCGACGATTTAAGACGGATGAAGTCTTGCATGGAGACTAAGCCTTTAAGGGGTGATGACATGGGAGCCCCCTTATTTGTTCGTTGCGGACCCCGATTGGGGCTTGCTTGCCAGCGAACTGAGCGCCGCCAAGGTTTGTGGGGCTGTGCGCCTGGCAATTTCCCCCATGAACACCTCGGAGCTCGGCAGGAAATAACCCTCGACCGGCCAGTGTTCGCCAATGGCAGGGGGATTGGCGAATTTTTGCGCCTTTTCCAGGTAAGACTCGTAGGCCTCCTTGAAGCCTTGGCGTAAGGCTACGAGTGTGCGGAGCAACTCATCCATGGACACGCTGCCGCTTGGGTACATCCAAGTGGTCGCGCCCATCACATCATTGAGCTTCCAATCGTGCTTCGGTGATTGTTCGTGCTTGTTATGGCATTGGATGCAGCCCTCGACGACCGCCAAATCGCTGAACATGGCTACCCTCATTTGAATGTCTGGCAGGAAGAAGAATTGCGGCTTGAGGGTTTGCTTGACCACCTGGAATTTTTCCAATTGCAGCCCCTCGAAGCGGTTAGCCGAGTTGATGGGATAGTCAGAACCTAGGAACAGACTGAGCGGCGTCGGATTCTTTTCCAGACTTCTCGCCGTCTCGCGCAGAAACAACGCAGGCAAAGGGCCGGCCTCCACGTCCGCATCGCGCCAACGCTCGTCGAACTTCAAGCCATTCTGTTTACCCGCGCCGACAACTTCCTTGGTCCACATCGCCCTCACCACGTCGTTTTCCACCTTGAGAATTTCAAACATCCGTTCTACCGGGATGGGCGCGTCGGTGGCCTTCTCTTCTAATGGCGGCGGGGCGCTGACAAATAGGTATACGCTTAAGGCGCCCAGCGCCAGGCAGGCGATCCAGAAGTGTTGCTTAGCCATCTTGACCATCCTGTTTTGCTTTGTAGTGGAGGGTTGTGCCGTAAGGGGAGGGCCCGCCGTCAAAATAGGCGCGGATTTTCTCTGTCGGCGTTCGCTTGTCGACCGATTTCTCGACCTGCATGATGTGGTTGCCGTGGAAGTCGTGGCAGCCCAGGCAGGAGTCCCATTGCTTGGCGGCGATCAGGTCCGCATGGGGCACGTCGATCGGATCTTTCTTTAACCGGGTATCCTTGTGGCAGTTAACGCAATAGTTGGTCTCCGCCAAAGTGACACGCCGGCCCTGGTGCTCGGCGTGGCAGGAGACGCACTGATGGGGGCGCAGCTTTTCCCGGGCCTGGCTGAAACGGGGCTCGAGGAAGCGATAGACCGGGTGGCGGTCATTGGGCCGCTCGTGACAGGAGAGGCAGTTCTCATTACTCACGGGAAGTCGTCCAAAGAAGGGGCCGGGCCCTTCGCGCCGGCCAAAGGCGTGGCGCAGGTTGGCCTGAATCTGCTGACGGAAGCTGCCAGGTGCGTTTTTGTGGCAAGCCCCGCAGGCAAGTTTGCCGTGGCCTGTATTCATGGTTCCTTTAGCATGAAACCATTCCCCGACGGGGACTACAGTAAATGCCAGGATCGCAAGTCCAAAACAGAAGCCGGTCAAATAGGCGCGATTTTGCCATTTCCTGGCACTTCCAGTTTTCGCTCTCATAGCCACCACCTCAAGCTACGCGCAAGGAACGAATGCTGATGCATTAGACCTTACTGTGCCTGCGTGTAGCTTACCGGTGGCGAAAACAACCAAGGAATTGTCATGGCCACTGGGGCCACCCACATACATCTTACCTGAATTTTGCGCGATGGCGATGAAATGTGAGTGAAAAATCATCTGGGAGCCTTGGTAGGATTGGCTGAAAGCGAAATCGGTCGATCCGAAAGGTGGTAACCCAGATGGCTTATCCCAATAATAGCGGGAAACGGACTGGCAGGCAAGCGGGAAACGAGGCGAGGGATGGGCGAAAATAGGAAAATAGGGCCAGACCCAATACTGTCCGGCACATAATTTGCCGTTGCTGAGCATGGAGCAAGAAAACAGGTGAGATTTCTTCCTGACGGAATACTCCTTAAAAAAGTTTCATTAACCTCTTCATTTTTGCTGGACTCACGCGTTTTTTAATGTGATCTGCCACGGCATGGAGCAATCCATAACCGTAAATGTTCAGCAAATCCGATAGCTGCTTGCTGCCAATCCCGACTGGCACCGCACCCGCCTCTCTTTGGAGATTTGCAGGTTGTGGAGCTGGCAAATCCGCACCTCCAATACTACACAGTCACTCCACCACAGCCTAAACGCGCCCACAACCACGTACCCAAGAACAGCGATAGACTTCGCAACTACCCGATTCTTACCGTCATTGCGAGCACCCGCAGGGTGCGCGGCAATCTCAGTACAACAATGCGAGATTGCTTCACTGCGTTCGCAATGACAACTTTCTATCGCTGTTCTGGGGTGTTGCGGTTGCACATTTGATCGCTGACACTGCCGCCTTGATATCTTCTCTCCGTGCGGCCGTACCAGGATCAATTCTGCCACCTATTCGGCGAATACCTCAGCGTCACCCTAGGTTTCACCACGCCGAACTCCGGCTGAAACCTGCCACACACAGGTGCGGCTTAGAACTGGACCATCAGCTCGGCGATCCCTTGATGAGCGTTACCGCCGGAACTATTGCTCATCCCGACGATATTCTGCTTTTGGGCGAGGTCGGTGATAATGTAGTTCCCTCGCAGCCGGACGCTGGGGTTGATGTACCATGCCAGACCTACGGTCCCAGAACGCAACTCCATCGGCTGCTCTACGGTGCCCAAAGCCTTATTAAATCCCCCGCTGTTATCATCGACGCGCACGTGCTCGTAGCGGAGGTTGGTCAGTAAACCATTGCGCTTATTGCCGAAGATCCAGTACCCGATCGACCCATACCCACCCTGCACGATAAGGTTCTCGAGATTGCCACCGCCAACATCCAATCCGTCACGATCCTGTGAGGCGTAGGCGTACTCACCCTTGATCACAAACGGGTAGAAGTCGAACACGATGTCGCCGCCGCCAGTAATTCGATCTCCGTTGATCCGAAAGCCGTTCTGGGTCCCGCCGACGCCGTTGCCAGCCAGCCTGACGCCGGTCGGACCAACCGGGTTGAAGTTCTCAAAGCCGCCGACGACCCTCGTCACGCCGTTCGCATCGGTAGCGCCATTACCCCTCACAAGCCGAAATTCTCGCTGATCGACATTCAGACCGATGGTGAGAGTTCCGAAGGGCATAGGGGGTGAAAAGGCCACTCGACCGGTGAACTCTTTATCACCGTCGTTGTCTATGGGGCACTGATCGACCCGGCCGCAGCCGTTATAGATCCCCACCCCGTAGTAGACAGGCATGTTGGCGAGTTTCAGATTGCCCTCGACGGTGGCCCCAAGCTGCTGGTCCGGGGACAGCGCCCTGGAGATGACCGCCCGCTCGGCGAAGTCCAGGCCCCGAGAGGAGGTGAGCATCTCGAGACCGAATCGGGGCTTGTACTGCCCTACGGTCACCTTTGCCCACGGCGCATATGTGTAGCTGCCCCAGCCCTGTTGGAGCCGCGTGCCGATGGAACCGCTTGCGGTCTCTGACTCGATGTAGAAGCCAAAGTCATTGAAGATCTGGCCGCTCACGACGAGTCGAGTGCGGCGCAGCCGAAATGTGCTCGGGTCGTGCCGTGCCAGCCCTGCTGCCGTCAATCCAGCGGGGAACTCTTCTTCATTTCGCGCCCCTTCCACTTGCATCCAAGTCTGGACGTACCCGCTCAGGTTCAGTCGGAACTGGCCATCGGCTGACTTCAGGAAGAACCCTTTTCCGGGCTCATACCCGGTGAGCAGTGACGAGGCTGCGGCATCTGCGGCCTTCTTCTCCACCTCCATCACGCGCCTGTCGATCTCTGCTTGTTGCGCGGTCCGGTCTTGCCGCAGGCGGTGCATCTCCTGCTGCAACTGCTGCAGCGACTTCTGCTGCGTCTCAAATACCTGCTCGAGCTCTGTGAGCTTATCGGCCCACGCGGGAGCAGGGGCGAGCAGCAAGGCGCTGCCCAAGACGACACCGCGAACCCACCAACTTCTATGAACCATGATTCTCCTCTGTCCGTGTTGTTCTAAAGTGAATAACGGCGTCACCGTTCCAGCACCTCCGGTAGTACCGGAGACGTTACATTATGGTCGAGATAGATCATGAGGTGACGTATTCTAGCTTGCTGCAGGAGAAAGTGCAAGGCTTGCACGCTTCCGATCCGATCACGCAACTGACCATGGATGCCCAAAGGGCTCGCCTTGCGAGGACTGGGAGAATCCAGTATAGTGAGCACGCTTGACTTGCGGGGGCGCTGGTGACGGTTGTGGGCGAAATGGGCAGCGGAGAGCTGAGCAGATGTGAGGTATGGCATTCAAATGACTGAAGCGTCAGATCGGTTGATAGCGTTTGAGCAGATGTTGCGGCGTCGCATCGTCATTCTTGACGGCGCGATGGGTACGATGATTCAAGCGCATAAGCTGGAGGAAGCCGACTTTCGGGGGCAACCATTTGCCAACCACCCCTGCGATCTCAAGGGGTGCAACGACCTGCTGTCCATCACGCAGCCGGCCATCATTGAGGCGATTCATCGCCAGTATCTGGAAGCTGGCGCCGATATCATCGAAACCAACACGTTCAATTCCACGTCGATCTCGATGGCGGATTATCGGTTGGAATCGCTGGCCTATGACCTGAATGTCGCCGGCGCGAGAGCAGCGCGCAAAGCCGCCCTGGCAGTGATGGCGACAGACCCGAGCCGCCCGCGCTTCGTGGCCGGCGCGATCGGTCCGACGAATCGCACGGCATCGATGTCGCCCGATCTCCATAACGCTGCCTTCCGTGCCGTTACCTTCGATCAGTTGGTCGCAGCCTATACCGAGCAGGTCCGTGGGCTCCTGGACGGCGGAGTGGATATCCTGTTGGTAGAGACGATCTTTGACACGCTGAACGGTAAGGCCGCGCTGTTTGCCATCGATCAGTACCTCGAGGAACTTGGCCGACGCGTACCGGTCATGGTCTCGGTGACCATTACGGATCGTAGCGGTCGCACGCTCGCCGGGCAAACGGTAGAAGCTTTTTGGAACTCCATTGCCCACATGCCGCTGCTCTCGGTAGGCATCAACTGCGCGCTTGGGGCGAAGCAGATGCGCCCGTACGTCGAGGAGCTCGCTCAGATTGCCCCGGTACTCCTGAGCTGCTATCCCAACGCCGGCTTACCCAACGCGTTCGGGGGGTTCGATGAAACACCGGCCATCATGGCTGCTGACCTGAGCGACTTTGCGAGGAGCGGCTGGCTCAACATCGTCGGTGGCTGCTGCGGCACGACCCCGGCTCATATTGAGGCGATTGCGACGGCAGTGCAGGACTTTCAGCCGCGCATTCCCCCTCAACCTCAGCCGCACACCCGATTAAGCGGTCTGGAGCCATTGACGGTTTGTCCCGGCGTGGGTTTCGTTAATATCGGGGAGCGGACCAATGTCAGCGGGTCCACGATGTTTGCCAAGCTCATTCGGAACGGCGAGTACGAGGCCGCCGTCTCCGTAGCGCGCCAACAGGTCGAGGGCGGCGCCCAGATCATCGATGTCAACATGGATGAGGGCATGCTGGACTCGAAAGAGGCGATGGTGACGTTTCTGCACCTGGTCGCCACCGAGCCTGACATTGCGCGGGTGCCCATCATGATCGATAGCTCCGACTGGTCGGTGATTGAGGCGGGGCTGAAGTGCGTACAGGGCAAGCCGGTGGTGAACTCACTCAGCCTCAAAGAGGGCGAACAGGTGTTCATCCAGCGGGCCCGGCTCATCAAACGATATGGGGCTGCGGTCGTGGTCATGGCCTTCGATGAGCTTGGGCAGGCCGATACACTACAGCGCAAGATCGAGATCTGTGCCCGCGCATACCGGATTCTGACCGAGACGGCCGGGTTGCCACCACAAGACATCATCTTCGATCCGAACATTCTGACGGTGGCGACCGGGCTTGAGGAGCATAACAACTACGCGGTCAACTTCATCGAGGCATGCCGCTGGATCAAGGCCAACCTGCTTCACTGCAAGGTCAGCGGCGGGATCAGTAACATTTCGTTCTCGTTTCGTGGGAACAATCTGATCCGCGAGGCGATGCACTCGGCATTCCTATACCATGCCATCCAGGCCGGCCTGGATATGGGGATCGTGAATGCCGGGCAACTGACGGTCTACGAGGAGATTCCCAAGGACCTGCTCGAGCTGGTTGAAGACGTGCTGCTCAACCGTCGTTCCGATGCGACCGATCGGCTGGTGAGGTTTGCGGAGACTGTGACACAGCAGGGTCAGGTTGCCGGCAAAGACGAGGCCTGGCGACGGGGAACGGTCGAAGAACGGCTCACACATGCGTTGGTGAAGGGGATCGTGGAGTATATCGAGTCGGACGTGGAAGAAGCGCGGCAGCAGTATGACAGGCCGCTTCAGGTCATTGAGGGTCCGCTAATGGCCGGCATGAACCTCGTCGGCCAACTCTTCGGCTCCGGGCAGATGTTCTTGCCGCAGGTGATCAAAACCGCGCGTGTCATGAAAAGGGCGGTGGCCTACCTCCTACCCTTTATTGAGGCCGCGCACCTGGCATCTGACAGTAAGCGCAAACAGCGGAAAGTCCTCATGGCCACCGTGAAGGGAGATGTGCACGATATCGGCAAGAATATTGTCGGGGTCGTGCTCGGATGCAACAACTATGAGATTATCGACCTGGGGGTGATGGTGCCGTGCGACACGATCCTCAAGACCGCCCGGGAACAACAGGTGGATATTATTGGTCTGAGCGGGCTGATCACCCCGTCGCTCGATGAGATGGCGCACGTAGCGCGGGAGCTGATGCGAGAAGGGCTTCACGTTCCGCTCTTGATCGGCGGCGCGACTACCAGCAGAACCCATACGGCCGTGAAAATCGCTCCACTCTATGACCAGCCGGTGGTCCACGTCTCGGATGCCTCCCGGGCCGTGGGGGTCGTCGGTCATCTCTTAAGCCAGGAACAGCGATCGGCGTTTGTCGAAAGCAATCGAGTTGACCAGGAGCGGGTGAGACAAGCGCACCAAGACCGCGATCTGAGGGCGTTGCTCACGCTTACCCAGGCGCGAGACCGGAAACACCCCATTGATTGGGGGGTAGCAGACATCCCAAAGCCGTCCTTCACTGGTATCCGCGTGCTGGACGAGTTTCCGCTCGACCAGATCGTGCCATTGATTGATTGGACGCCGTTCTTTCATGCGTGGGAGGTGCGGGGCCGGTACCCTGAGATCTTACAGAAGCCCAAAGCCATGGAGCTGTTCGAGGATGGCCAGCGCTTGCTGGAGCAAATTGTCAGCCAGCGCTGGCTCACCGCGCGGGCGGTCTATGGGTTCTTCCCGGCGAACAGCGTGGACGACGATATTGAACTCTACACGGATGACTCGCGGTCGCAGGTGCTGGCGACCTTTCACACCCTCCGTCAGCAACTACACAAGGCCGAAGGGCAGTGTAATCTGGCGCTGGCCGATTTTATCGCGCCCAGATCGACCGGACTCCCGGACCATCTCGGCGCGTTTGCCGTGACGACCGGCCACGGGCTCGATGTCCTCTGCAAGCGATATGAAGCCTCCTATGACGACTATACCTCTATTCTAGCCAAAGCGTTGGCCGATCGCCTGGCGGAGGCCTTCACGGAATGCCTGCATCGCCGGGTTCGAGCAGAGTGGGGGTATGGAGTCGGAGAACAGCTCAGCAACGAGGATCTGATCCGAGAGAGGTATCGTGGGATCCGTCCTGCTCCTGGCTATCCAGCCTGTCCGGATCACTCTGAGAAACAAATGCTCTTCGATCTTCTACAAGCGGAGCGCAACGCCGGTATGTACCTGACAGACAATTGCGCGATGGTTCCGGCCAGCTCGGTGAGCGGGTTCTACTTTTCCCATCCTGAGGCGATCTACTTTGCGGTCGGAAAAGTCGGACGGGATCAGGTGTTGGACTACGCCAGGCGCAAGCAGATGGATGTGCGGACGGTTGAGCGCTGGCTTTCGCCGAACCTGAATTATGATCCGGATTCCGCGGGCCAATAAAAAGGGCTCATGGCGGGACGGTGTGGATTACAGCTTCGGCCCCCCATCCTAACCTTCCCCCTCGCAGGGGGGAAGGGGCAGATCCACCCACACTTTTGACCTCCTCCTACCCCTCACGCCTTACGCCCATCCCCCCTCCGAGGGGAGGATTCCCTCTCAGACCTCCTCCCCCCTTGAGGGGGAGGATTAAGGTGGGGGGTAGGGATAAAGCCACCCCACCTCCTGCTATGAGCCATGAAAAAGGCAATGGGCAGGAAGGAGACCTTCTTGCCCATTGCATCTCTCTCGAATCGAGTAGAGAGGCGTTCTTACTTTACTGCTTTGAGGTGTCCGAGCGCCCCCTCAGCGGCCTTGGTCGCGATATCGGCGTGATTCGCCTTGCCGTGCTCAACGGCCCCCTTCAATTCCTTAATAGCCGCAGCCGTATGAGGATTGGCCTTTGCCTTCTCGGCTGCCTCGGCATGCTTCAAGGCTTCCGTCGCGTGCGTTGCTAACACATCTGCATGCCCCGCTTTGCCGTGCTCGACGGCTGCCTGGGTATGCTCGGTCGCCTCTACCAGATGGGACTTTTCAGCCCAAGAGACACCAGTTCCCACGAAAGCTACCGCACCCAGGATCAATGCTGCTGCTGCAAGTCTCCGCCTCATCCTGACTTCCTCCTCGTGATAGATTGCCCACTTTCCCCTTTAACGCGCTTGTTCCTCCATCGAAGCTCCTGAACACATCATGTTGCAGAAGCCTGGTAACTCTACCATAGAGATTTTTCAAGTGTCAAGGTGGGCGAAAAGTTCGGCGCTTACCACTGATCGGTTCATCAATGCTTAACGCCACTTGACCCGCCACCAGCGGATGAGTCCGGTCACGAGCAGCGTCGTGGCCAGGACCGCAAAGAGATCGTTCAGCCACTTCCAGTGTTCCCAGAAGATCATCCCATCGTGAAGCCTATTAAGGACGTAGTACCACGGCACGCCATCCTCCATGGGCTGGGTCAGCTCGATCTGGCCACTGACCTGACCCGATCGATCCGTCATCACCACCGTCTTCCCCTGATGGAGCCATCCGATCTGGCCGTCCTCCAGCCGTGTGATGTCGCGGGCCATGTTGGCATGGCGGTCCGAGAGCTTGAGCCACTCGGCCCCGTCTTGCTGCCTGAGATAACTGCCGCCGCCCATCCAGCCGCCTATGTAGACCCGCTCCCCAAAGCGGCGAAGCCTTCGGGCTGCTGGTATTCGCTCGGTACCAGCCTGCTCTGCCAACCAGGTGCGGCCTTCGTCCTTGGACGTGAAGAGCCCGATCCGAGTCCCGATGGACAGCTTCTCCGGTTGACCCGGATACCCGATAACCGCCTCAATCCACCCGTCCCAGGCATTCAAGTGGTACACAGGGGGATGGAACATCGCGGGGATTCGTACCCTTCCGAGCCAATCACCTAGCTCTCGATGCCCAAAGAGGATGCCAGTAATGGCGAGATAGAGGAGCGGCACAGCGGCGCACAGCCCGATCAATGGGCCATGGAGGCGAAACAGCCAGATGAGAATCTTGCGTTTGGTTTCGACGCGAATCTGACCGCAGTTTCGCCGGCGGTGCCGCCAGTACTTGGGGAAACCCCAATAGAACACCCCGCTCAGCGCCAGGGCGCACAGACCAAGGCTTGCAATATCGTTGAGCAGGAGGGAGGTGTTTCTGGCGAAGAGTCCATTGCCGACGTGCAGGTCGATGACGAGCCGTCGCAAGGAAATCTGGCGCGGTAGCGCATCGGCCGCCGGTGCCTCGAAGCGGAGCCAGTCCGGACGGTCCGGTTCGTCGGTGCGCAGTTGGAATATCCGGCTTCGATCCGCCGCTCCGTACAGTTCCGCATGGCTCGCCCCTGCCGTTAGCGCCGTAATCCTCTGTCTCTCCATCCCGGCTTTCACAAGCGTCTTGCCGCCATCCTCCGACGTCCATAACCCATCATCCGTTCCGATCCAGAGCCGATTCCAGCCGTGCTCCGGGTCCGGTTCAACCGCAAAGACCTGGACCTGCCCACCCTCGTCCCCGATCACCCGTGTCCGCTGCCAGCTCTTGGCCCCGTCCTCCGTGACCCACAACCCACGCGATCCCGCAGCTACCTGATGCATCGGCCGATCCGGATTGACCTGTAGGATCTGAATCACGGTCCGACTGAGACTCGTCACCGATTCAGGCAACACGCGTTCTGAAACGGTCGAAAACCACATCCACCGCCACTCCTTGTGATCGAGAAGGAAGCCGGTCGCCCCGAGCACGCACAGCCAGACAGCCGAGATCAGGCCCGCCCATTTGTGAAGCTTGAGGATGGTCATCCTCCGGTACCAGCGTGTCCGTTTTCGGACCGGCTTCCTCTCCATCTCCATCCTTCCTAAAATCTGAGCTTGAGGCCGGCAAAATAGGATCGCGGCTGGCCGGCGAAAAAGGCCTGCTTTGACGTCGCCAGATTGGCCGGCGTATCGCTGAGCGCATCGGCCACGACGTTGGCGCTTGCCATGTAGGTTGCGTCGAACAGATTCTGAATCTCAAAGAAGGCCGACATCGATCGGACAAAGGGGATCGTGACCTCGCGGTCGTAATGGAGGTTCAGGTTCACCAGTTGGTAGGGCTCAGTCTTCAGCGTGTTGCTGTTGTTCACGAAGTAATCGTTCAACCAGTTGACCTCCAGCCATCCGCCCGCCCCGCGCCACCACTCGCTGCGATGGCTTGTGTCGTACGCGATCCTCGCGTTCAGGAAATGCCGTTCAACGCCCGGGATCTTATTGCCGCTCCTATCGAAACTCTTGTACGCTGCACTGGAGCAGATACTTTCCGTAAACTCTGTGTAGATGTGGTCGTTGAAGGTGTATGCGGTTGATACCTTCGCCCCCGCGAATGGCCGCCAGGCCAGCTCCGCCTCGATCCCGCGATGCTCGGCGTTGGGGGCGTTACTGGTAAAGGACGACATGCCCGCGCCGGGCGACTGTCGGACGAATTCGTTGAAGTAGAACTCGTAGTAGCCCGTCAGGCTTGCCGTGACAGTCGGCAGGGGTCGGACATCGATCCCCAGCTCCACCCCGACATTGCGCTGCGTCTTCAAGCCGGTATTGTTCCCCGCGAGCCCTGTCGTAGCCGTAGTCAGATCGCCGATCCCCGGGATGCCGTAGGCGGTCGCTACCCGCCCACGGATCTGGAGGTCCGGGTTTACGCGATAGATCACCCCTGCCTCCGGCGCCACATTTATGAAGTCGCGACTCACATCGACCCTGCTGAGCGGGGCGGTCGTGCTGTTGCGGGATCGGACTGTGGTCCGGATCTCCGAGCCCTCCACACCCACCCCAAGGTACCCGATCCATCGCGGCGAGAACTGGACCTCCTCCCGCACTCGACCCCCGATATTGCGGATGTGGCCTCGGGAATTGGCCTGCAAGTCGCCGCGGCTGCCATGGTAGTCGGCCAGGTTGAAGAAGTTGCTCGATTCCTGCTCCATGTAATTGAAGAAGAAGCCTGCATAGTGTTTCGCCGCAAGGCCCCACAGGGTTCCTTCCCGGGTGATGTCGCCATAGGCGTTAAAGCTCGGATTCTCGTTATCACCTATCGTTCCGAAGGTCTGGTTAATGTCCTTGTAATCATAGCTCCCCAGGAGGCGGAACCCGGTCTGCGCGTCCAGTTGATGTTCGTATCGGGCGCCGACAATCGTGCGATTATCGTTTCTCCCCTGGCGCGCCTGCTCGGCGGTGACGAAGCCCTTGCCGGTCACAAAGGTTCGCCCTGCGCTCAGTGGATTGGCTCGAAATTCCGCCAGCGTCAGGCGGCTTGGAGTCCTGGTGTCAATGTCATTATTGATGAACTTCAGCGTGATCGATCGCTTCTCATCCGGGGTGAAGGTGGCCACCAGGTTTTCAGTGGTGGTGTGGAATTTGCTGTTGCCCAGGAAGCCGTCACCCCGGACGTGGCTTCCAAAGAGGGAGTACTCGAGCTTGTCGAGCTGATCCCCGATCTGGACGTAGTGGTTCGAATAGCCGTAGCTCCCGCCCTCATTCCCTACCTCAACGCCTCGAATGTCGCGCCCTTTGCGGGTGCGGAAATTGACCACGCCTCCGAGGGCGTAGTTGTCATAGAGTGACGATGAGGGCCCTCGCAGGACATCGACCCCCTCATAGGCATGGGGATCGTTCAGGTCCGTCCGCGAGAGGCCGTCCGGTTGGGTGGCTGGAAACCAGTCATCGAAGACCTTGATGTTCCGGATGCCGAAGGTGGTCTTGGCGCCGGACCCTCGAATGGAGATGCCCACATCACGGGGTCCGTTCCCCTGCGAGAGGGTGACTCCTGGGGTGGCCTCGAGTAGCTCCCTGACGCTGAAGGCCCGCGCGTCCTCTATGTCCTCCTGCTCAACCGTGCTGACGGTCCGGCCAACCGGCTTCTCCTCCATCCGGGTGGCGAGCACCTTGACAGGCTCCAGGACCAACGGTTCGCCTGGAGTCGGAGGGGCCACTGGCTGACTCACAGTGGCTGCAGGGGCAGGTGGGGCGGCTCTAACCTTCTCCTCCGGATCAAGCGCCTGAAGCTCCTTCTCGATCTGCTCCAACTGGCCCAGAAGCTCCTGACGTCGCTGTGCCTTCTGAGCTACCTGCTGGGGATCCGGGGTGGCCTGGAGCTGGGCCCAGACGACTCGTTCACCCGCGAAGGCGCTCCATGCCATGAATGTTGTCAGCCCCACAAGGGCTGCTGTACGCCTGCACGTGTGTCTATCGTCGCCTCGTTCCATCGTTGTCTCCTCCTGTATGAACGTCCATGGGGCTACCTGTGAGAATCAGCCCGACCCTCACCATTTTTTCAACCTGAACTCCACAGGGAGGACGACCCAGACGGCGACGACCCGGTGGCCTTTTCTTGCCGGTTCGAAGCGCCATCGCCTGACCGCCTGGACGGCCGCGTGGTCGAGATCCACGTGACCGGACGATCGCTCAATCGTGACGCTGGCCACACCGCCATCGGCCTGAACCAGGAATTTGAGGAGAGCCGTCCCCTC
Source organism: Candidatus Methylomirabilis limnetica (assembly GCF_003044035.1). Taxonomy (NCBI): domain Bacteria; phylum Methylomirabilota (SeqCode); class Methylomirabilia (SeqCode); order Methylomirabilales (SeqCode); family Methylomirabilaceae (SeqCode); genus Methylomirabilis (SeqCode); species Candidatus Methylomirabilis limnetica. The sequence goes on along the minus strand of NZ_NVQC01000015.1, from coordinate 33,850 downwards.
GATGCCGGTCCGCCGGGCCGACTCCGGATAGCGGGGGGTGACCTGGTAGCCGCCCTTGAGCTTCCTGCCGTCGATCAGGCCGCCATCGTCGATACCTGCCCTCCCCCCACCAGCCGCCTTGTAGGCAGGAGAATAGCCATCCGTCCGAGCAGACGCCACGACGCCAACCCCCGCTGCAACAGTATTGCGATTGATCTGCACCGTCCCGCCGGCAGCTTGGTGACCGATCAACGCCTGTGTATCCTGCCTCACAGTGACGATCTGCCCGGAGTTGTCTTCTGCTACACTTGCCGGAAATGCTCGCGTCGATGCGGCGGCGGCCTTCAGTTCTACAACAGCCTCAGGCGGCAGTAGCGGCATTGGTGGCTGTTCGCGTGGCACTGACGACTCGTGTGACGGCGTCTGTACCACCTGCGGCGTCTCGATGTTGGGATTAGATGGAAGAGCAGTGGGATTTGCAGGCGACGAGGGGACGCCAGGAGTTCGGAGCCGGTCCTTCAATATCCGCCCAGTGTGCAGCGTAGATCGCTGAGGCGCCGGCGCGTCAGCCTCTCCGACTGTGATGATCTCAATGGGGAGCCGCATCTCTAAGGGGGCGGAGAGGCCCAGACCCGGCACGAGCGAGGTAAGGGCCAGCAATGAGAGGTGGATCAGGCCGGAGGCCACAGCGGGACCTCTAAACGAATGGACCTTCACTCCTCACGCCTCATCTGATTCGGCTTCACCGCGATCGCCAGCCTGTTCGAGCCGGCCCACCTGGCGATATCCATTGCCTCCACGACGCGCCCGTGCGACACCGCCTCATCCGCGCTGAGGACCACCGTGAGTTCCGGGTTCACCTCGAGCAACTCCTTCAGCCGCCCTCGAAGCTGATCGAGCGAAATGGGTTGCTTGTCCAGATAGAGCTGTCCATCTTTTGTGAGCGTGACCGCCGCATGATCACGCACGCCCTGCTGCCCCGTTCCCGCCTTAGGAAGATCGATTGGCATCCCCCGATAGACGGCCATCGACAGCGACGACATCATGAAGAAGACCAGGAGAAAGAAGACCGTGTCGATCATCGGGATGATCTCAATGCGCGCTTTCGGTGGTGGGCGGCGGGGAAGCTTCACCGGGAGGCCTCCTTCAGCAGCAGCTCAAGGTGCGAGCCGTCGCGTTCCATGGCATCAAGTATACGTTCAGCCTTGGCGCTGAAATAGTTGTACGGGACCAGGGTGACAATCGCGATGGCAAGTCCGGTCGCCGTGGCAATGAGGGCCTCCGCCACGCCCCCGGTAATAGCATGGGGCTGATTGATCGCGCCTGAGGCCATCACCCCAAACGCGCTAATCATCCCGGTCACGGTACCGAGCAGGCCGAGCAGGGGGGAGAGGGTGATGATCGTGTCGAGGGCTGGAAGGTATCGCCTGAGCCGATCTCGCTCCTTCAGCGCCGCGACCCCCATAGCTTCTGCCGGAGCGGGATTCCGATGCGCAATCCCCGCAGCCAGGACCTTCGCGATGGGGCAGTCGGAGGATGCCCCCAGGTGGAGGGCCTCATCCCAGTTCCCTTGTGCGGCCAGGTTAAGCATGCGCCGCGCCGCATCGACGCGTCGGAGGCGCCACCAGAACAGCGCCCGTTCGAGGACTACGGCCAGCCCGGTGATGGAGCAGGCCAACAGGGGGATCATGACGGGCCCGCCTTTCGCCAGAAACGTTATCATTGCAGCCATATCTGACTCCTCACGTTGTACCTTTCCCACATTGTTGATGACACTGAGATCCCCCTGTCCTTGCATTCAGCGTGAGCCTGCGGCTCATGCCGATCACCAACCCCCACAGCGCCGCCAGGTGCTCGCGCTGCGGCTCGAGTGTGATGTCATTGTCGAGGATGCGGAGCGCTTCAACGAAGTAGTCGCGCGATGGGTGGACTCTCTTCTCGTGGGACATGTGTTGGCTCATGATTTGACGCGATCTTCCGACGGGCGCAGTCTTCACGATGACACCTCCAGTTCCTCCGTCATTCCCACGTAGGAGTATAGCGAGCGAAAAGATATAGCGACGCTGATGCGAGCCAGGGCTGTAGCCCATGGCGCCCATAACGACATGATTCGTTCCCAGGACCTACCAAAGTCCTAGAAAAGGCTCAGGCGTCTTGGTTCACGCGAGATAATTGTGTCGTGTGCTGGTTCGAGTACTCGAGTGGAAAGACTTATGCGAAGGCGAGCAGGGGTGGGGAACGGCCGGTCAGCCTGATAGGGCAGGGCTCGGGACTGAGCCGCACCAACGGGAGGAAGACGAGCAGTACAGCCGCCGCCAACGGCAGGGAGACCCCTGACGATGGCACATGGGGGGAGACGGTTTTGTAAACCCACTCACAGACAGAACTGAGACGATTATCGGTCTGGCCTTGGAGGTGTGTATCATGGGGATGGACTAGACATAGAATGAGGAACGCATTGACCAGCAGATAGAGACAGAGCGCTGAGACCGCAAGGGGCCTCAGAGGCCGAGATTCGTGGGATGATCTATTCAAGCGCGCCACTGGTGAAGCTCCGTCTCCTTCGGCAGACGACACTGAGCAGGAACATAGTTCACGACCCTTTCTACTTCTTCCGGACGAGCGTGTCTACTGATGCTTGCTCATGGCTGCTACAAATACTCCGTGCTGACCAAGCCGCTCGTAGGTCATCGCGGCTGCAGTATCCGATGGCTCTTACTTACCTCGGCGTCCCAAGTCCGGTTCTGCTCGATCAGCGCAGCCACAGAGGTCTGAAAGATGCGGAGACTCCCTTTCCCTATCTTGGTTGCATCCAATCGGCCTTCCTGCACCCAGCGATAAATGGTCCAACGGCTGACGGTCAGCAGTATCGCCGCTTCATCGACGCGCAATAAACACTTGTCCATAGTGGTTACTCCTCCCAAAGACCCATCAATGCAATTCTGCCTAAGCGATCAGCAGTCAGCGTTCAGCTTCTGATAGTTCCTTCGCCTTGGCTGAGTTGTCGGGTTACGCTGCGCTAACCCGACCTACGGTTACGGCTGAGCAATACCCCATGCGCCGGTGGCGTGCCACTCCAATCTCCTTCCCTTTGTAGGGGCAGGCCTTGTGCCTGCCCGGATTGGGCGACCACAAGAGTCGCCCCTACGCTGAGGGCTGGAGACCTTCTAACCAATGGCGTGAAGTTTAGGCAGTGAAAGAAGGGGGAGCGCGTCCCTGGACAGGAGCGAGACATGCGATAGAAGGATCAGTAAAGAGGGCTCCTGGAATGATCTCCAAGAGCAGAGCAGGTTTCTCGATGGCCACGGACTCGACGGCGGTGCCGGCCAGATGTGCGGAGGCCGACGCAACCCCGCACTTGGTCGCCTGGTTGAGATGACCGAGGTGGTGCACCGAGTGGAGCGCGGCTGCGAACGCGAAGAGCGAAAGGATCAGGACAAGAGCAAGTGCTTCAATGGGCCGTGCGCGGGGCCGCTTCGCTGTCAACACTCATCTACCTTTGCGTTGATGGTGGCATTGGCGTTGGCGTGTGGTGCGCCGGCGGATGGCCGCCATTATGCTCAAGGGACTTGAGGTGTTCGAGGTGGCGTACATGGCGGGCCGGCATGAGTTGGGTGAGGAGGGCTGAACAGGCTAGCGCCACGACGACCAGCATCCACTCCAGCCGGATGAACCGGGAGAACTGGGACTGGGGCATCCTGGTGAACCGACGGATCGTCCTGAAGATCAGTCCCTCGGCCCTGCCGGACCTGTGCAGCAGTAGGGCGAGAAAGTAATACCGGTTGACAGCCGCTATAATTAAGACGCCGCCCACAAGTAGGAGCTTGACCAGGAGAGTCCAGCCGTACGCAGCGTCGACGAGAGCCGAGATGGAGCCCACCTGCAACCAGGAGTTGTAGAGCCCGGTCGCTAGAAAGACGGCGACGCAGCCGGCCGCCATCCTGGAGAATGGCCTGGCAATTGAAGAGAGGCCTTGCACCATGTCTTCCATACTTGGCGTTGCGAGGGAACGCTTGAGCACGAACCCGAATGTGAACAGTCCGCCGGTCCAGATCGAGACCGCCAGGAGGTGGAACCAGTCGATCAGTACCGGAACCGTCACATCGCCCCTGTCAGCCGCGTGGCCTGAAAGGGTCGTTGTGAGCGGGACGAGGGATGCCGCAAAGAAGGAGGTCCTAGTGAACCGTGGGCTTGCGGCGACCCCCAGCAGCCTCAGCCACCAGGCAATGCCAAGCAGTCCCAGGAGGCTAATTCGCGCGATCCAGACGGTTCCATAATGGGTGTTCCGAAGGACCAACGGAAGTGCGAAGCCCAATGTGGCTAGACCGCTGCCGCTCATCATCAACGTCCTCAGGATCAGATCCGCAAGGCTCGTGAGCGCCACGAGTACTAGCGAGCCTGCTTGGACCCGGCGAAAGTGTCTCTCGATGATCGGGTAATCCTGTCGTGATAACAGGCTTGGTGGGAGGATCAGTGACTGAAACGCTAACCCGCCGACTAGCGTCATGAGGCCCATGAACTCCAGCCAGCGGACGAAGATGTGGAGGAGGGTATGCGAGCCGATCATGGGCTCGGCCCGATGCTGAACGGGAAATCGCCTTCGGTGCGGTGACCATCGTGGGCGACGACGTTCCAGAATACCCGATATTTTCCCAGCGGCAGGGATGGAAGACTCACTTCCAGAATGTTGTGATCCGACGGGTTCACTCGCCCGTCCCCCGCATCGACCCGCTGTTTGTCGGCATTCATGACTGTGATTGTGCTGAAGAGTGGCTCCATCACCCCGTCAAACCAGATCCTGACCTGGGCAGGCGGTTTATTCACCGTCCACCCCACCCGTGGCTCCGAGTGGTCCGGGAACACGTGGCTCCAAGCCGACGTGGCCACGAGGAGCAGCCCTACCGCGAGAGCAGTAGAGCTGCTCCAGAGCCTTGGCAGCCGGTTATCGCGGCAGCGTTTGGGGGCCCAAGACGCCATGGAAAGGTGTCCAGGTGAAAATGTCAGGCGCGATATCGTCGAGGAAGAAATGGACCATCCCTAAGACCCCCACGCGGTCGCCGGAGGTATCGTTCAAGGGGACTTGCGCCGAGACTGCGAGCTCGAAGTACCTACCAGCCCAAACCAGTCCTGGGTTGGCAAAGGCGGTGTGGCTTCCCTTCTCAGGCCCGCTGATCATGGTTTCTCCATTGAACTCCACGACGGGGAACATGCGGTTGAACGGCCAGGAGAGCCCCACGTCTTTTACAAATGATTGCAGATACGGGATACTGTACATCACGGAAACTCCCCAGGCAAAGGCGTGCTGGGCATCTTCTTCTCTGTCATTACGGTTTGTGCGCAAGTCGAAGCCAAGCGACGTTGTGACCGCAATCGGCTTGAGCCAGTCGGCCCAGTCCGGAAGATCGCCGAACCCCTTGCCGATCTGAATGGCCGGGCTGACGGTTGTCCCAGAGAGCCTGCCGACAGTCTTGCCCCCAACTCCGCCTGGCGAAACATTCAGAGCAACGGTGGCGGCCAGTTCACGCAACGGGTCCCGAATAAATTGGTAGCGAAGCATGAACTCCGGATTCGCCCAGCCGTGCAACGTATCAGGCGACCCCTCATGGTGGCCTTCTTCCTCATGGTGCCCTTCCTCGCCGCGGGGTCTCAGGATCATGCGTGTGCCGCCAAGCCCGATGGCCAAATTCGGGGTCAACCGCTTGGTAATCTCCATCTCTATCTCAGTCTCTAGGGCGTGGGGGTCCCTGATGTGGCCGACCGCGATACCTGCCTCGTCAGAGACAAACGAGTCCTCGACAACAATCGTCGTTGGGAAAAACCGCTTTCCCACGATGCCGTGGGCCCAACCGGCGGCCGGCAACGCGATCACGATAGCAATGCCCAACACTAACGAACACGCACTACGCCAACTGGTCGCCTGATGCATGATCTTCCCTCCTGAACGCGAATCGCGCGTTGATAGAGACATGCCGATTACGTGTGACGATGCATGACGACATAAGTCCAAGCAGTTTGTCATTCCGGGCTTGACAAGCCTGCCCCGTACTTGATACGGGGGAATCCAGCAGCTTTCCGACTGGATTCCCGCTCCCGGCTTAGAACGTGCCGGGACAGGCTTCGCGGGAATGACGTCCATTGTTGTGACTTACGATGTAACGTATAACAATTCCGTCGAAAGCAGGTCCGCTGAGCGACAGAAACGTCGATTGAGGCGAGTTACGCGAGGCAGAGCTGGGGCGGGGATCGACCAGTACGCTTGATGATCTGGAACTGGGAAGAGCGCGGGAGGAGCGGCGTCAGGATGAAAAGAGACGCCACAACCACAGGCAGAATCAATATGGCTGATGGCGCATGAGGCGAAACGGTCTTATGGACCCACATACAGATCGAGGCGAGAGGACTATTGGCCTGACCTTGTAGGTGCCCGTTGTGGGGCTGGACGAGACAGTGAGTGAGGAAGGCGTTAAGCAGTAGATAAAGGCCGAAAGTCACAGCCGCAAAAGTTTTGAGGCGCAGGCGAATCAGGGACCCTTCATGCAATCTTTGCATAGAATAATTACCCTATTTCGCTTACCGACTTTAGCATACTCCTATCCTGGGAGTAGACTAGCGAAGCCCGATTGCTGCTGTCAAGTGAAAAGGTAAAAAAAGGATCGCGGGGGGGGGTCAGGTAGAGTCTGTGGCTTCGCGTTCAAACCAGCGATAGAGGCTCGGGAGTACGAAGAGTGTCAGCAGTGTGGAGGTGACGAGGCCGCCGATGACGACCGTGGCCAGCGGGCGCTGGACTTCGGCCCCAACGCCGGTGGACAGGGCCATGGGAACGAACCCAAGGCCCGCTACCAGGGCCGTCATTAAGACCGGTCGTAAACGGATCTCGGCAGCCTTGAGTGCCGCATCAGCAGGGGACAGCCCTTCCTCGCGGAGCTGCAGAATGTAGCTCATCAGGACCACGCCGTTCAGGACGGCCACGCCGAACAGGGCGATGAAACCCACCCCGGCGGAGATGCTGAATGGGAGCCCGCGCAGAGCCAGAGCGGCCACCCCTCCGGTCACCGCCAGCGGGACGTTCAGGAAGATAAGGAGGGCGGGTCGAACGGCGTTGAAGGTCATATAGAGCAGGACAAAGATGAGGAACAGTGAGAGGGGAACGACGATCGCGAGGCGACGGGTTGCGCGCTCCAGATTTTCAAACTGCCCACCCCACTTCATATAGTAGCCAGGCGGCAGTGTGAGGTCTCGGGCAATGCGGGTCTGCGCCTCGCGCACAAACGAGCTCAAGTCACGACCTCTCACATTCGCTTCCACCACGATCCGCCGGCTGATGTCTTCGCGGCTCACCTGGGCCGGCCCCTCCTCGACGCTGACAGATGCCAGTTGCGCAAGGGGGATGAGGGCGCCATTTGGGGCGGCAACGGGCAAGTCCTGAAAGGAAGGGAGATCGGTAGGGCTGCTGCCGACCACTCGGACGACCAGAGGGAACCGTCGCTGCCCTTCAAAAACCGTCCCAACGATCCGGCCCGCGCCGGCTGCCTCCACGGCGGCCAGAACGTCTGCCACATTGATCCCATACCTGGCGATCCGCTGTCGGTCCACCTGAATCCGCAGGACGGGGAGGCCGGCAATCTGCTCGACTCGAATATCCTGGCCACCACCGATCTGTCGCAGGATGTGAGCTGCCCGATCTCCTTTTTCCTTTAAGATCTTGAGGTCATCCCCGAAGATCTTCAGCCCCACATCGGATCGGACCCCTGCAATCAGCTCGTTGAAACGCATCTCGATCGGCTGGGTGAAGCCTATACTGACGCCCGGAACCTCAGACGAGAGGGCGGCAGCAAACTTGGCGATCAGCTCTTCCTTCGTCCGGGCGGACTTCCACTGGCGGCGTGGCCGGAGGCTGACGAAGATGTCGGACAGTTCCATCCCCATGACATCGGTGGCTATCTCCGCCGTCCCGGTCCGCGAGACGACCTGCCGCACCTCCGGAAAGTGCAGAAGGGTGCGCTCGATCTCTAGCGTGCTCTTAAGCGACTCGCTCAGCGCGATGCTTGGCGGGCGCCAGGCCTGGATAGTGATATCACCCTCATCCAGTTGTGGGATGAATTCGCCGCCAAGGAACGGCACAAGTATGAGACTCAAGACGAAGGCCGATGCCGCGACGAGGGCTGTGACTTTCGGATGATGGACGCACCAGGCGAGCCTGGGAAGGTAGAGCGTCTTGGCGCGTCGGAGGAGCCACGAATCGCCCTCGGCGATCGGCCCCCGCAGGAACAGCGAAGCCAGGACCGGCATAAGGGTAAACGACAAGATCAGCGATGCTATGAGGGCGAAGATGACCGTGAAGGCCATCGGTCGGAACATCTTTCCCTCCACGCCCTGTAGTGTGAGGATCGGCAGGTAGACGATCACGATAATGCTAACGGCGAAGAAGATCGGCCGCAGGACCTCACGGCCGGCCCGGAGGATAATGAGAGGACGTTCCTCTCGGCGCACCCCTCGCTCCTTCGCCAGATGCCGGACGATGTTTTCAATCATTACCACCGCGCCGTCCACGATCAGTCCAAAATCGATGGCGCCCAGGCTCATAAGATTTCCGGAAATCCCGGTCTGGATCATCCCCGTAAAGGCGACAAGCATAGAGAGAGGAATGGCCGACGCTACGATCAGGCCGCCGCGGAGGTTGCCAAGGAGCAGGAGCAGGACCGCGATGACCAGCATGGCCCCCTCCAGGAGATTGGTAGTGACTGTCCGGATCACCTTGTTGACGAGGTCGGATCGGTCATAAAAAGGCTCGACGGAGATGCCGGGAGGAAGGGTGGGTAAGATTCGCTCAATCTCTTGTTTGACCAGCTCAGCCACCACGCGCCCATTGCCACCCCAGAGCATGAGCGTCATGGCGATCACCGCCTCGCCCTCGCCATTTCTGGTCGCAGCGCCGATACGGGGCATAGCGTCGATCTTGACCTGGCCCAGTTGCGCAATGGTTATCGGTGTGCCGCCCGGGCCGACCCCCACGACGATGCGCAAGAGATCCTCCGACCGTTCGACCAACCCTTCTCCTCGAATCAGGTATGCTTCGCCGCTGTGCTCGATATAGCCACCGCCGGCAATGGCGTTGTTCTTCTCTAGCGCCTCGAAGACGCGGTCGATAGGGATGCGGTAGGAAACGAGTCGCGCCCGATCGACCATCACATGATACTGCTTGGCATATCCGCCCTCGGCGGAGATCTCGGTGACCCCCGGGACCCCTCGCAGCCGGTAGGCGATCTGCCAGTCGAGGATCTCTCGGAGCTGCATGGGAGTGTAGCCCTCGCCCCTCACCACGAACTGATAGACTTCACCCAAGCCCGTGGTGACCGGTCCCATCTCAGGTGTCCCAAACCCTACCGGGATCTGCCCCTTCGCCGCGCTGAGCCGTTCTGCGATGAGCTGTCTGGCGAAGTAGACGTTAACGTGGTCCTTGAAGACCACGGTCACGGCCGACAGGCCGAACCGGCTCACCGAGCGAAGCTCCTGGAGGTCTGGCAGGCCGCTCATGGCCGCTTCGATTGGGAAGGTGATGGATCGTTCCACTTCAACCGGACCCATTGGCGCCGTCTTGGTGAGGATCTGGACTTGGACGGGGGTGATGTCTGGGACGGCGTCAATGGGCAGATCTTTGAGCGCTACAATCCCACCGACGACTAAGAGCGCGGTGAGGATCAGGACAAGAAATCGGTTCTCCAGAGAAAGCTCAAAGATGCGCTGGAGCATGTGGGATCCTTTCGGAGGTTATTGTCCCTGGGCTAGCTGTTCCTTGAGGAGTTCTGATTTCAGGGAGAAGCTGCCCGTGGTCACGAGATCTTCATCTCCCTTAAGACCTTCGGTGACCTCAACGAGGTCCCCTAATGTGAGCCCAATCTTCACCTTCCGCCGCGCAAAAGTCACAGCGTCGAGTTTGATGAAAACAGACGGCTCCCCATCGATCCGCTGAATCGCCGATGAGGGAATGGCCACAACCGTGGCAGTCCCACCGGTGACTTGGGCCCGAAGCCTGACGGTCGCGAACATCCCGAGCTTCAATTTCCGTTGGGGGTTTGGAATCTCGACCCGTGCCTTGGCGCTCCGTGTCTCAGGATCGAGAAGATCGGCGATATACGCGATGGTGCCACGAAAGGGTTCACCTGGGTACGTCTCTACGGTGATTTCGACTGGGGTTCCGCGATGAACAGCGGCCAGATCTTTCTCGTATATGTCAATCAGGGTCCAAACGCTGGATAGATCGGCGATCGCCAGGATCTCTTTCTCTGGTCCCACCACCTCCCCTGGCGCCCCTTCGCGCTTGATGATCACACCGCTGATGGGCGCCTTGACGAGGGTGTGCGAAGCCTCCCGGCGGTGGGTTTTCTCATGGTCCGCCGAGAGGGCGTCGATCTGCTCATCGGTCATCCCGAAGCGGTACAGCTTTTCCTTAACCCTGGTGATCCGGGCGTGTCGGTTCTCGACCGCTGCCTCAGCGACCCGGGACTCTGTCTCCCGGACATGAACCTCTTTTGCAGCAATCGCCTCTTTTTCCAGGAGCAACCGAGCTCGGTCCAACAAACTCCGTGAGTACTCCAGATGCGCCATGTTTCCGTTGAGGTCGGCCAACTCCGCCAGATAATCCCCGACCGCTTCCCCCAGCTCGATGTTGTCGTACTCGAAGAGTGGGGCGCCTCGGCTCACCGAATCCCCGACCTGCACATGGACCCGCTCGATCCGGCCTTTGGCGATGGGGGCGATATGGGCTACACGGGCCGGGTCCGGTGCGATAGCGGCTGTCGCTTCTATGATCCGGACCCGCGCGATACGCTGCGACCGGGCGGTAGCAAATCCAAACCTGGCCTGAACCTCGGCCGAAATCGTGACCTTGCCATCTCCCTGCTCGGCTTTGGGCTCAACCTTTTTTTCTTCGGGGGTGCGGCCGCAGGCCGCCAGCGCCAGGACTGCCGCAATGATCACCGTCGGCAATAAAGGAGCGCGAAGTGCGAGGTGCGAGGAAAGAGGGGGCAACCCGCCCTTTGGCAAAGGGAGGTGAGGAGGGTTTGTTTGAGAATGTGAACCTATTATTGTGAGGCAGTTAATAACGAACGGGTGTAGGTTCATCGTGTACCCCTATCGGCCCATGGCTGCGTCGATTTGAAATCTGGCAATGCTCAGTTCGTAAAGGGAGCGGTAATAAAGCCGCTGGACCTCCAGAAAGGTCCGGTGTGCGTCTAGAAACGCAGTGAGATCGATTGCTCCCATCTTGTGCGCGGCCTCGGCGATCTCCCGCGATTCGCGGGCCTTGGGCAGGTATTCGGTTTCCAGTCCTTCGAGGCGTCGGCGTTGGCTCTCAAACCTGTTGAACGCCTGATCTACTTCCAGGAGCGCCTGGCTCTCCAGTCGCCTGAGCTGGAACGATTCTCGATCCTCTTCTGCCTGAGCTCGAACGATACCCCCCTGGTTCCGATTGAAGAGGGGCAGGGGAGCCGCCAGGCCAAATATGACGCTGTCCTCGCTGAAGTTCCGCTTGTAGCCCAGGAAGGGGAAAAGGTCCGGGAAGCGCCGCGCCTGTTCGAGCCTGATCTGTTCGCGAGCCTGGATGATCCGCTGATGCTGGGCTTTGAGGTCTGGGCGGCTCTGCAGGGCCTCGGCATGCAACGGTGGCAGACTGCCAACAGGTTCGCCCTTTACAAGCTCTTCAGTGACATCGAATTCGGATGTCGAGTCGGGGAAGCCGAGCAGCGTGAGCAGCGCGGTCCTGCCCTGTTTGAGGTTCAGCTCTCCGGCGACCACGTCGTCAAACACCCTGAAGCGCTCAACCTGCACACGCCTGAGTTCCGCCCCAGAGATCTCTCCGAGACGAAACTGCTCCTCCTTGGAGCGAATAGTCCGGTCAAAGTCGGCCAGCAGGTCGCGGGCCACAGCAATTTCGGCCTTGGCCAGTACGATCTGGAAATACGCCTGCTTGACCGCGAACCTGAGTAAACGGGCCGTATTGTCGACGTCGGCTTCAGTCGCGCGAAGATTCGCTCCTGCGACGGCCTTTCGCTGGGAGCGCTTGCCGGCTGTCTGAATCTCATGGCTGACTTCAAAAGAGAGCTCCTGTCGATCCAGGAACGATCCCCCGCGAAACCCTTCTGATCTGAGCGAAAGCTGTGGGTTTGGAAGCAGCGCAGCGGTGGTAGCGTCTCCATGCGCGATCTGTCGGGCCGTCATCTCTGCCTGCAGACCAGGGTTTTGCCGCCCTGCGATCTGCAAGGCGTCGGCGAGCGAGAGCGTTCGCGGGAGGGTTACAACCTGGGATTCGGCGGGAATGGGCGCACTAATCGAAAATACGAACAGAGTGAGCAGTACAGAAAGCATCGAGATTCTCATCGCCAATCCATCCATGAATATACCTCAAACGATAGGCCGATTCAACGAGCCTTGAGACGATTGACCGCCAGCAGTGAGGAGAAAGAAACACAATGGCGTTCGACTAAAACGCCTACCGCGAACTAAGCAGTCGTAAGAAAGGAAAGGAGAACTATACCTGGCGAGGAGGTAGGGAAGGTGGATCTGAGGTAAGGGAAGAGGAAGAGAGAGCAGGCCGAGCGTTACCCTCTTTGACATACCGTGGGAGATCTAAAGCAAACGAGGGCGGATTGGCCGCTGGGTTTACCTCGAGATCGCAGTGAGGAAGCGATTGCCCTGCGGGTAGAGGCTTGTTGTCTTGTGCTCTCTTGGGCTCTTGCGTATCTTCAGGCAGGTTCACATGCGAGTGGTGAGCGGCAGGTCGGTTCCCGAGAGCGGTTGAATGGGAATGGTCATGGAGGCCGATAATCGCCATATGGATGGCTGGTGATCCCGTGTACACAACGAGTAGGGTAAAGGCAAGAGCAAAGACTCTCTGACTCCGACTCGTCATGGAAGCCTAACCCTCCAGGTGTCTACTCGTAACTCAAGTGGGGGTAGAGCAGCCTCGCTCACGTCGAACACGGAAAGCAGTGTACCAGTCGTCATGTCACATTGTCAAGCTGCGCTTGATTCCCCAAGAACAGCGATGGACTTCGCAACCCCTCGACTCCTTGCGTCATTGCGAGCACCCGCAGGGTGCGCGGTAGTCTCAGTGCAATAATGCGAGATTGCTTCACTTCGTTCGCAATGACAACTTTCTATCGCTGTTCTTGGGTGATTCGCTGTACGTTGTCAACAGGCATGGGTGACAGCTTGCAGTGCTGGCTGAGCAGATGCCTGTACGGTAGCCTCCAGGAGGCTACTTTGCCCACGAAGGAGACTTGAGATATTTGGCCTGGGACTGTTGAGGGTGGAGGCCGGTTCCTCAAGCTGACCAAGGCTCAGCAGTACGGCAACCGGGCTCCCCCTTCGGACAAGGGCACCAGCCTCTGGATCCTGGGCGATCACCTCCCCCTTGGGGCGCTCCGACGAATGGACCTGCGCTACCCGGCCAAGGGTGAAGCCATACGCAGAAAGGATCTGCTGGGCCTGGGGTAGGGGCAGCCCGGCCAGACTAGGGAGTTCGACAGCATCGCTCCCTTGACTGACCACCAGGCGGACCTCGCTGTTCTTCTGGACCCACGAGCCACTAGCCGGCCGTTGGAACAGGACCGCATCCGTTGGAACCCCTTCGCTGTACTCCCGACCGCTCACTTTCGGTTGAACGCCCTGCTCGCGCAGCAGATTGAGAGCCACCGTGGAGTCCATCCCGATGACTCGCGGAAGCCGCACCTTGTCCTTCTCCGCCGCGAACCACATCGTGATGGCGCCGCTCACGACAGCCACAGCGGTGAGGATCAGGGCTGCAGCGAGCCCCTTGCGCAGCAGCCGGAGGAATCTCATCTGTCCCGCTTGCGGAGTCGGATCGCATAGAAGCCATCGAGTCCGTGCAGGTGCGGCCAGGTGCGAAGGACGCCCGTGGAATCGATCAGCTCCGCGACCGTTGCAGCAAGGCTGCCGGGGGTGTCAGCGACTGTAAACTCCGGGAAGTCACGCAGGAACGTCTCAATCACGGCGTCGGTCTCCTCCGGCTCGAGCGAACAGGTGCTGTAGACCAGGAATCCTCCAGGTTTGAGTAGCGGCGCGACACCGTGAAGCAGCTCAAGTTGCAGGCGCGCCAAGGCTGCCAAGCCCGCCTCTTGCTGTTGCCACTTCCGCTCGGGATGGCGTCTGAGGGTGCCGAGGCCGCTGCATGGCGCATCCACTAAGACCCTGTCCACCGGGCGCGTGAATAACTGCGCTGCTTGCCTGGCATCGGCTTGGACCGGGCTGACTCGATCAAGACCCAGGCGCGCCCTGGCCTCTCGGAGGCGTCGGTGAGCGCGAGCGCTCGGGTCGAGCGCGATCACTCGCCCGCTTCCGGCGAGCTGTTCCAGGAGCAGGGCCGTCTTACCGCCGCCGCCGGCGCAGGCATCTAACACGACATCGCCGGGCTGGGGATCCAGCAGCAGGACCGGCAAGGCCGCTGCCTCATTCATCGGGAAGTACCAGCCGTCCGCGAATGCCGAATCCCGCAGCGCCTCTGCGCCATCTTTGAGGTGAAAGATGCCTGGGGCGAAACGTCCTGGCGTCACCGATCCCGCGATGCAGGCGAGGCGCTCCTTGACCTCCTCAGGCCGACGCTTCAGACGGTTGACCGCGACTGACAGCGCCGGGATTTCGTTGTTGGCCCGTAGCAGTGCTTCGGTCTCTTCGGCCCCCAGGCGGGTAAGCCAGCGAGCGACCAGCCATGGCGGGTGCGACCAACGCGTAGCGAGGGCGCCGACCGGATCGCTGGACGGGTCAGGAAAGTGGATCGTTGCATGCCGCTCCAGTAATCGGCGTAAGATCGCATTGATGAAGGCTTTGGCGACGGGCTTGATTCGACTGTGCACGACTTCTTGGGTCAGGGCGACGGTCTCGTTCACGGCGGCATAGGCCGGGATGCGCGTCAAGAAGAGGATCTGATAGGCGCCAAGGCGAAGCAGGCGGCGTAGCGCCGGATCAACCGTATCCCAGGGGCGGTTGGTCACGGCGGCCAGCAGATAGTCAAGACGACCCTGCCAGCGGAGGACGCCGTACGTCAGCTCGGTGGCCAGAGCCCGCTCCTGTTGCGAGAGGCGCGACTGCTTCAGCTTGGCGTCGAGGAGGAGACTCGCGTAGGCCTGCTGCTCCTCCACCTGGGTCAATATCTCGATCGCGATCCGCCGTGCGTGCATCTACGCCTCTTTAAGGAGCCTGTCCTGAAAACCCCGTGTCGTGCTTCGACAGGCTCAGCATGAACTAGAAAATGTCATCGCTTTCAATGTATACCGTTCACCCTGAGCTTGTCGAAGGGTAAACGAGGGTCTGGCAGATAGGCTAGGACGAGCCAAACACGTCGCCGAGCCGGACACGGTACCCCCTGGCAAACTCCGCTGCGGTCATGACACGGCGGTTCTCTGGTTGCACCTGGGATAGCCACAGACCCCCCTGCCCGGCGGCGACGAACACCCCCTTCACGCGATCGATCGCACATACGGCGCCTGCAGGAGAGCCGGCGGCGGCCTCTGCCTCGGCTTGCAGCACCTTGACACGGCGTCCCCCGAAGCTGGTCACGGCTCCTGGCACTGGACAAAGGCCCCGAATCAAGCAATCGAGGGCTCGCGCGTTACGGGCCCAGTCAAGATGCGTATCGCCGAGGGCGAGCTTCGGCGCATAGGTCGCAAGGCGCTCATCCTGCGGGATCGGCTGAGCTGTCCGGTGTGCCACGTGATCCAGCACCAGGCACAACATCTCAGACCCAAGGATGGCTAGGCGCTCTCCGATGGTCCCTGCGGTATCCTGAGGCCCGATCGGTACGGGCTGCTGCATGAGGATAGGACCGGCATCCATCCGCGCCTCGATCTGCATAATGGTGACCCCTGTGACGGTGTCTCCTTGGATAATGGCCCGCGGGATTGGCGCCGCACCCCGGTACTTCGGCAGGAGCGAGGCATGGAGGTTCAGGCAGCCATGCGGCGGTAGGTCGAGAATGGCTTGCGGTAGGAGCTGGCCATACGCGACGACGACGATGGCCTCTGGTTGGATCGCCTGTAGCGCCGATATAACCGCCGGCTCGCCTATCTTCTCCGGCTGCAAGATCGGGAGCCTGAGCTCCAGCGCAGCGAGTTTCACTGGCGGCGGGGTAGGCACGCGCCCGCGCCCGGCCGGCCGATCCGGTTGGGTTACGACCAGGCAGATGTCGTGGCCCGCAGCAATGAGCGCCGTGAGCGATGGCAGGGCGAACGTTGGTGTGCCCATGAAGCTCACGCGCATCGGCCATTCCCTTTTGCATTGCCCAGAAAGTCCCCCTCAACACTCTCCTTCCCCTCTTGCGGGGGAAGGTGGGGATGGGGGGTGTCGCGGACCTTCACACCCATGGGCGCGCTGCTGGCGCATGCGGTATTGGAATCGATCGGCGATCGTTTCATCTTTGTGACAGCCACCCCTTTCTTCCATCCAGGTAGGCGCTCGAGGACTTCCATCATCCGGGCGTAATGCGTCCCCTCCCAGTAGATCCGGAGGCAGCCATGGCAGCGGGCGAATCGCTCATGGGCCTGCCAGACGAACGCTGGGATCTCGGCGCGCACCTCGGCTTTTTCCGTCGGCTCGATGGCGAGGTTGCATCGCAGGCACAGACGGCCGATCCGGGGCGGCACCCCAAAGCGGGCCACCACCTGGCCAAGTTGCTCATCGTAATGATCGCTGACGATCAACAGGGTCAGATGGGGTGGCAGGCGCGGCGGAATGTGGGTGTCTCGTGTGAGCAGCAGCCGGTTCTCCGCCAAGACCAGGCGCACCAGCCTGGCATCGTCGCCTCGCCAATACAGCGTGTCGTAGCCCAACAGGCGGAGCCACTTGGCCAACCGACCCAGCATCGCATCGGCCACGAACCGCATCCTTGTTCCGTCCCTCCCTGGTCCTCTGCGTCCTTTGTGCGCGAAAGATGCGCCTGTCCTGAGCACAGTCGAAGGACTTAGTACGACCGGGAAAACATTAATCCTTCCAATACCCATACCGTTCACCCTGAGCATGTCGAAGGGTAAACGGGGGTTTGCAGGACAGGCTCAGATGCGCCGCGCAACTGTGACTATAGCACACGAACAGGATCCTGGCGTTGGGGGATCACAGGCGGGGCATGGGGGAACATCCCGGTCAGCCGCTATTGATCGAGCCACCTTTCAAGAAGCTCATCGTTCAATAGGCTCAGCAGGAGGCCCGCCCAAGCAGGATCGTGGTATCGTGGGCAAAACGGTCATCCTGGAGCCTGAGAATGAACAGATGGCGCAAACGCTTCGCGCCGCGCCATCGAGGCTAAAGCGGACGGTCGTCCACGCGAGCACGTTCGCGCATCCGCCCGCCGCTGATCCACAACGCCGGCAGAGGTTGCCAACCGCCACATTGTTAGCCATACAGTTATATGGTTAATATCGCCATCCTGTGCTAAGCTATTCCGTAACTACTCAGGTAGATAGGCTGAAGGCTGAAGGCTTTTAGGGGTAAGTCATGCGTGATCATACAAAACTCCGAAAAGATCTTGAATGGCTCGATTCGTGCCTTGCGAGATAATTTAGAACCTTCAGTCTTCAGCCTTCAGTCTAAACACCTTGTAGTTACGCTATTCCAATGAATAAGGCACGGTTTGATTGGGACTCTGCCAAGGATGAAGAGAACCAGAAAAAGCACGGAGTACCGTTTTCTCTGGCTCAATATGCCTTCGCTGACCCGCACCGTGTCATTGCCGAAGACCTTACCCACAGCAAAACTGAGAAACGCCACTTGTGTTTCGGCGAAGTTAACGGGGGTATTCTCACCGTCCGCTTTACCTATCGCGGCGGTGTCATTCGAATCTTTGGTGCCGGCTACTGGCGGAAAGGAAAGGCAATGTATGAGAGCAAAGATTAAGTACACCAGCGAGCCTATTGAGGCCAAGGTCATTCTGGATTTTCTCCCTCCACCGGAGGAACTTGCGTTTCGAGAAGAAGGAGTTAAAGTCACCATTGCTCTAAGCAAGAAGAGCGTCGAGTTCTTTAAGTCCGAAGCCTCAAAGCATCACACGCAGTATCAGCGTATGATTCGGAAGCTCATCGACTCTTACGTTGACTCTTATGCAGAACATCGAACCCATCGCTCAACACGGACTGCCGGCAAGCGGGCGGCCGGTTAGCTCAACGTGTTAGGCGCACAAAGTAAAGGAGCAAGAGGAACATCATGCCAAAGGCCTATTGGGTCAGCGCATATCGCGCAGTAAAGGACCCTGACAAGCTTGCCGCATACGCGAAGCTTGCCGGTCCCGCAATCACTGCGGGCGGAGGACGCATTCTCGCGCGTGGCGAGCCGGCGAAGGTTTACGAATACGGCTTGAAACAGCGCATCGTGCTGATCGAGTTCGAGAGTATCGAGCAGGCTGTTGCCACTCATGACAGTCCTGGCTACCAGGCTGCGCTGGCCGCTCTTGGCGACGGTGCCGAACGGGAAATTCGCATCGTCGTAGGTGTCTGAGTGTCGTCGATCGCGATGCCTTTCACCCTGAGCTTGTCGAAGGGTAAATGAGGGTTTGCAGGACAGGCTCCATTTGTTGAGATTTGCCTGCGTCGGACGATAACCAGGACATCAACTCGGACACGGCTTCGCCGCGCCTATTCTGCTCGCCGTGAGACCGGCATTAACCATCCATGGGGAAACTAAGAACATGATAAACACAATGTCGAACGAAGAGCTTGTGAGCCGGATAAGGCAAAAGCGCATACAAATGGAAACATTCCTTTCAGTCGCACGACCGCGGAAGCGTCGACTCATCAACACCACGATTGTGGGCGGCACGCTTGCTGCGGCATTGACGGCGGCCCCTGCTGTCGGCGGACAGGCATTTACCGTGTGGCTTACCGGAGTGCTTGGTCTGGGTTCACCGTCCTGGCGGGTTCTGTGTGCGGCCGCGTCCGTCTGCTCGGCAATGTCGACCGTCGCGACGCAACTGCTTACGTCGCACAAGATTGAAGAGAAGGTGATCCGAGCTCAGGGTTGCCGCGAGAAGCTCGAAGTCCTGGAGGTCGGTCTGACAATGGGCCAACTCGATGTGCAGCAGGCCACGACCGAATATTTGAAGTGCGTGGAAGAGGCGGCTTTTCTCGAAGTCTCGTGAGTCACACACGTACCGTCTTGAGATACCAGTACTTTTGGCAAGGCTATCGTTCCATTCTAATCCTGTGGCAAGATTATGCTGCAGGTACCCGGCTAGCCATGCTAAAATCAAGCCCCGAGTTAAGGCTCAAGTGGCAAGCGTTGGGTTCCATGTACTGCAAGATAATGGGTCAAGTGACACTTGTTTTATCGGTCAACGTACCTGGGACCACGCCAGGCTTATGAGCGCATGGCCGAACACGACAGCGGCAGATCTGCGATCACGTCATCTCACTCAACAGGAGGAACACCCATGGCTGTCACCGCGAAGATCGAAGGCAGGAAGCTCATTATCACGGCAGACCTTGAGGCGCCCACCCCGAGCGCAAGCGGAAAGACTCTCGTCGTTGCCAGCACACGCGGGAATATGAAGACGGACGTACTCGTAGAGGGAAAGCCCCTCACCATCGGGCTGAATGCCTATATTGCGAAGTGACCGTCAACCCCCACCTGTGCTCCGCGCTCCCGGCCGCCTCCGACAAGCGAGCCGCTCGCGATGCCCTCACGCTCGCGATCAAGCCAGGGGCTCCGGCGCAGCCACTCTGCCATCCGTTCACACAGGGGCAGTGACCATTTGTGTGGATGTGCCTGCATCGGCTGATAACCAGGCATCAACTCGGACACGGCGTCGCCGCACGGTTCTGCGAGCCGTTAGCCGCCAGGGAAAACCTCTGTGTTTTCCACGCAAACCCAGTACCCTTATGGTGGTTGCCTGCTCGTACTCGATATAGGGGCAAGCGTTTTAGCCCTCGCAAAGCCCGAACATCTCATCTTGACAATCTGAGGATAGGAGCGCACGCCGCACGCATTGGACGCTATGAAAAGATGTCTTGCCGGGCTGTGTTTACCTTAAGAAGGAGCGAACAATAATGCGGAGATATTTGACTACGGGTGCTGTCATCAGTGTCCTTCTGCTGGGCTCGTTTCAGGCAGCCTTAGCAACAGATATTGTTGATTTACTTTTTGAAATCAATACCAAGGACGGTGACAAAGCCAAAGGCGAACCGATTAATTTTCAAATCCTAAAAGACGACACCGTCGTGGTCTACGATTCCAACTGGATCTTTCGCAACTGGCTCTTCACGAAGGACTCATATTACTATCGGAGGGCGCCTTGGGCCGGAGCCAAGATTCTTATTCCACTGACAACCGACGACTGTCCCAAACTGAAATTGCGTGTTGAAAAAATGGGCGACAGCGGTTGGAAGGCCACCTTTAAGGTTCTGGCTAACGAGAAAAAGTTCACACTGCTAACCGAGACGCCGATCGTTCTGTTTGGCGAGAGTCATCCGGTCCGTCCAGAAAAGCCGCTTGAGGGCCAGGGAGGCGCAAAGGTTACGCAGTGGAACGGCGGGAGCGTTCATATCTTCAGATTTGACTGCCCACCGTCGGAAAAAAAAGTGACTCCGTGATCTTAACCCTGCCGACTTCGGATTAGCCGGTTGGAGGTAGTGCAGCGCCAGCTTATGCGTTCATCAAGAGACAGCGGAAGGCTGACCCGGCGGCTGTACACGGACGCACGACCGTATGCCGGTAAACGGTAATGTCAGACGGTGAGGGCCAGACCGATGGGTGAAGTAGTGGCGGTGTGCTGTAGCTCGACGCACTCGTTCGGCAAGCCGCCACTCGCTGCCATTCGTCTGCTCGCAGGCCTTGGCGTGGAGGGTGACGCCCACCTCGGGCGAACGGTCAAACACCGCTCGCGCGTGGCGGTCGACCCGACGAGGCCGAACCTGCGGCAGGTCCACCTGATCCACACCGAACTACACGACGAGCTGCGGGTTGCCGGGTTCGACGTATCCCCCGGTCAGATGGGCGAGAACGTCACCATCAGAGGCGTCGACCTGCTCGCCCTGCCCATCGGCACCCTGCTTCGACTTGGTCTGGATGCAGTCGTAGAGGTGACCGGATTGCGCAACCCGTGCGCTCAGCTCGACGCCTTCCGGCCTGGGCTGATGGCGGCGGTGCTGGACCGGGATGGGTCCGGTCGACTGGTCCGCAAGGCGGGTATCATGGGGGTGGTACTGGTGGGCGGGGTGGTACGACCCGGAGACGTGGTGGGAGTTGAGCTGCCTCCGCCGCCTCATCGTCCGTTGGACCTGGTGTAGTAACCGCAGCGAACGACGCGCTGGACTGGATCGCGGCGGGATCATTGAGTCCAGTTCAGACGGTTTGGTGCTCCATGTTCTACGCGAGTTATGCCTTGTTCTCGCATTTGCTCAGCTGGCGTTTCGCAAGCCACTGAACGGGGGGCGCTAGCCCACGTGCCGTTATTTGTGGAGGAGCTATATGCATAAGACGCACTTTTCTTGGTTCAAAACTATTGTGTTCACCTTGGCTATTTCAGAAGCAGCCTTGATTTTCATTGGCCTTCAGTTCATCCCCTACGGCCGAGGGCACAATGATCCCTCGGTGAAAGCGGAGCCTAAATGGGACAGCCCTCAGACGAGAGAGCTTTTTTTCCGCGCCTGCGGTGATTGTCACAGCAACGGAACCGTCTGGCCATGGTATGGCTACATTGCACCCATCTCATGGCTCATCCAATACGATATTGACAAAAGTCGCGTTGCCTTCAACGTGTCAGAATGGGGACGTGGAAAGAGTAATAGTAACAATGCTGCAGAAACTGTCCGAAGTGGCTCGATGCCGCCAACGCGCTATACAATCTTACACCCATCAGCAAGACTATCCGCTTCCGAGAAGCAGGCATTCATTCAAGGGCTGGTTGCCACCTTCGAGAGCAAGCATGAGAGCGAACAAAAAGGTGAGCAGCGTGACGATTAATCCAATGCAGTCCGACGGCAAAGGTTGTGAATGGTGCATGGCAACAACACGCAATCCGATTACGACGGCGGTCAAATCTCGACGCCAGAGGGGCGAGGGATGGACTTTGATCTGAGCGAGGAACAGCAGGCGGTTCAGACGATGGTCAGGGAGTTTGCCGAGCGAGAGATCGCGCCGGTCGCAGCCGAGCTTGACGAGCAAGAGCAGTTCCCGGCCGAGATCATTCGGGAGCTGTCGGAGCTCGGGCTCATGGGGATCCTCTTTCCGAAGGCGTACGGCGGTACGGCGATGGACTACATCACCTATGCCCTGATCCTGGAGGAGCTCGGGCGGTACGATGCGTCGGTCGCTCTGACTGTGGAGTCGCACAATTCGCTCTGTAGCAATCATATCTATCTCTTCGGAAGCGAGGCTCAGAGAAGGCAGCATCTACCCCGATTGACCGGCGGACAGGCCCTTGGCGCGTGGGCGATGACGGAGCCCGGGTCGGGGAGCGATGCGGCCGGGATGCAGGCCACTGCAACGCGTGATGGCGATCAGTGGGTGCTGAACGGGACAAAGAACTTTGTCACGCAGGGAAGCGTGGCAGGCATCTATGTAATCATGGCGCTCACCAATCGGGCTGCGCGGGAGAGGGGGATCTCGGCCTTCATCGTGGAGCAGGGGACGCCTGGATTGCGGGTCGGCCGGAAAGAGCACAAGATGGGATTTCGGGCCTCCGATACAGCCCAAATCATTCTGGAAGGCGCGCGCATCCCGGAGGCGAATCTGCTGGGCGAGCTGAACCACGGCTTCATTGATGCGTTGACGATCCTGGATGCGGGGAGGATCGGGATGGCCGCCCTCAGCGTTGGCATCGCTCGCGGCTGTCTGGAGGAAGGGCTGAAGTATGCCAAAGGACGACAGGCCTTCGGCCAGCCAATCGCGGACTTCCAGGCGATCCAGTGGAAGATAGCCGATATGGCGACCGAGATCGATGCGGCCAGGCTCCTTCTCTGGCAGGCCGCCTCCCTGAAAGATGCCGGTCAGCCATTCACGAAGGAGGCGTCGTACGCCAAGCTCTTCTCCGCAGAGACGGCCATGAAGGCGGCCACTGAGGCGGTGCAGATCCACGGCGGCTATGGCTACATCAAGGAGTTCCCAGTCGAACGGTATTTCCGGGACGCCAAGTTTTGCGCCATCGGTGAAGGGACCTCAGAGATCCAGCGCCTGATCATCGCTCGCGAACTTCTTGGCCGAGCGTATGTGTAGGGGCGCTGCTCGCTGCGCCCGGTCTCCCAGTGTCCTACCCTAGACCCTATACCCTGTTTATTTGGTGACGCATGGAGCTGGTGCAGAAAATTCTAAAAGGTGATGTCCGCGCAGCGGCCCGCCTGATGACGATGATCGAAAACGGCGACGCCGAGGCCAGGGCTGCGCTAAAGTCGCTCTACGCCCACACCGGCTCGGCCCACATCATCGGGATCACCGGTCCTCCAGGCTCAGGGAAGAGCACGTTGGCAGACCGGCTCACTGAAGAGTTGCGAAAGCGCGACAAGACGGTGGGGATTGTCGCGGTGGACCCGACGAGCCCGTTCACCGGCGGGGCGATTCTGGCAGACCGGATTCGGATGCAAAGCCACAGCCTTGACACCGGCGTCTTTATCCGCAGCATGGCAACGCGAGGCCATCTAGGTGGCTTGGCCCGTGCTACCAACGAGATCGTAGACGTCATGGATGCGGCGGGGAAAGAGGTGATTCTGATCGAAACGGTGGGGGTCGGCCAGGACGAGGTAGAGGTCGTGGGAACGGCGCACACCTGCGTGGTGGTCTCGGTTCCGGGTCTCGGTGACGAAGTTCAAACGCTCAAGGCGGGCATCCTGGAGATTGGCGATCTATTCGTAGTCAACAAGGCAGACCGGGAGGGCGCGAGCCGGACGGCCACTGAGCTTGAGATGATGCTGCACATGGCGCCGGAGGCGGCTGGCTGGTCTCCAAAGATTCTCAAGACGGTCGCCACGACGGGGGAGGGCGTTGCAGCGCTGCTGGATGCGATCTTTGAGCACAAGGTGTTCATGGATAAGTGCGATCTGCGGAAGCAGAAGGGGCGAGCGCGAAGTGAGCGCGTGTTTGTTGCGCTGCTTCAGGAGAGACTCACGGCCAGAGCGCTGGAGCGGTTCGAGCAGAACGGGGGGATGAAGGAGCTGATCGCCCGTGTCGCCGATCGCGCGCTCGATCCGTACACCGCCGTGGACGAAGTCCTCGCAAAGATCGGCCTGTAGAGGGAGCGAGCACGTGTCATTGCTTCGAAAGTCTCCCGCCCTCAGCGTAGGGGCGACCCTTGTGGTCGCCCAATCCGGGCAGGCACAAGGCCTGCCCCTACAAAGGGGAGGAGGTTGGAGGGTGCACGCTACCAACTTTCATGCCCATGGGCGTGCCGCCGGCGCATGGGGTATTGCTTCAAAAGTCTCCATTAGGGGTCATTGCGCTGGAGCGTAGCGACCGAAGCAATCTCGCAGTGGAAATACGGTGAGATTGCCGCGCTTCCGTTGGTCGCTCGCAATGACGAGCCTCTCGATTAAAGTAGGGTAACAGGAGATGTACGCGATGGATGTGCTTCAGGCAGGAGTGGGGGAATTCAGCGTCACAGACCCGGACGATCTGCGCGCCTTCATGCGGACCGAGAAGCGGCGGCAGATGGTGGACAAGGTCATGCCCGAAGCTGAGGCGGTTCGCCGCTATGTGAAGGACGGCGATTATGTCAGCTTCGACTTCTCCTCCTTCACCCGAGGCCCGGCCTCGCTCGTTCGGGAGATCATCCGCCAACGGAGACTGAACCTCTGGTTTGCGGCCAAGTTCACGCTCATGGAGACCACGCTGCTGGCGGCCGGAGGTTGCTTACGGGGGGTCGACGTGGGATTTCTGGGTCTGGGCTACCTCATCGGCAAGTGGGTGGAGGAGGGGCGGATCAAGGTGACGGAGTGGACCAACGGTACGCTCACGCTCCGCCACCTGGCCGGGGCGATGGGGGTGCCGTTTCTGCCGACCAGGAGCCTGCTGGCCACCGATACCCTGACCTACTCCGGCGCCAAGGTGGTGCAGGATCCCTTCACCGGCAAGCCGATCGCGCTGGTCCCCGCCGTGAATCCCGATGTCGGGCTGGTCCATGTCCACCAGTGCGACATCTACGGCAACGCTCGCTGCTTCGGTCCTGGCGTCTCACCGCTTGAAACGGCCATGGCCTCCAAACGGACGATTATCTCTACCGAAGAAATCATCACGACCGACGACATCCGCAAGGAGCCGTCGAAGACCACCATCCCGTACTACATGGTGGATGCCGTCGTCTATGCCCCATTTGGCTGCCTGCCGGGCGGGACGCAGGGGATCTACGAGATGGATACCCCGCACTTCCTGGAGTTTATGGGCGCCTCACGCGACGAACAGAAGATGGCCGCCTATCTCGACAAGTATGTCTACAGCGTGGCCTCTCACGAGGAGTTTTTGGAGAAGCGCGTGGGGGTAGCAAGGCTCTTGGAACTGAAGCGACAGGCTACGATCAAGGAGGGGTACCATTGAACGGCAGGGAGTTCAGCGAATCAGAGTTCATGATCTGCCAGTGCGCCAGGCTGATTCAAGACGGTACGCTTGCCTTCATCGGGTACGGGATGCCGCAGATCGCCGCGATCCTGGCCCAGCGTCTGCACGCCCCTCGGATGGTCCAGGTCTATGAATTCGGCGCGGTCGGGGCGCTCCCCGAGACCCCATTCGTCCGCTTCACGATGGGCGGGCCGCGCAACTGCTATCGGTCGCTCGCCTGGACGAGCATGAACACCATCTTCGCGCAGGCCCAGCTTGGGATGATCGATATGGGTGTCCTCGGCGCTACCCAGATCGACCGGTTCGGCAACCTGAACTCGACCATGCTCGGAACCGATTACCACCGCCCGCGGAAGCGATTTCCTGGGAGTGGAGGGGCCAACGAGGTCCTCACGCAGTGCTGGCAGACGGTGATCGTCATCAAGCACGAGCATCGCCGTTTCGTGGAGAAGGTCGATTTCGTAACCTCCCCCGGGTATCTGGATGGAACGCCCGGGGCCCGCGAGCGAGCTGGTTTGCCCAGGGATACCGGACCCTGGCGGGTGGCGACCTCCAAGGCCCTGTACGGATTCGATGACCAGACCAAGCAGATGATCCTGTTGGGGGTCCTGCGTGGCCTGAGCGTAGATGACGCCCTCAAGGAGATGGAGTTTACCCCGCTCATTGCCGAACGGGTCGAGGAGCTTTCACCCCCGACGCCTGAAGAGCTTCGCATCCTTCGTGAGGAGATCGATCCCGATCGCGCGATCATCGGTGCCGCCGGGGAGTAACGGAAGGAGGGTCCCCGTGAAGACGGCAGCACTCTTAGAAATTAGCGCTTGCGTGCTATGATTATCCAAATCCAGGGTCGGGACATACTGTGGGCTGTTACTCAGATTGAGGTGAGACATGGCGGCTATCCGTATCGAGTCCAACCCGGCGATCATGATGGGTAAACCGGTCGTCGCGGGAACGCGCATTACCGTTGAGCTGATTCTCGAGAAACTCGCGGCTGGTGAGACGGTCGAGCAGTTGCTCGCAGCCCATCCTCGCTTGACCCGTGAGGGTATTCTGGCCGCTCTGGATTTTGCGGCGCGAGCGCTTCGTGCGGACGTTGTCTATCCCATTCCTGATAAGGCTGCATGAATTTCCTCGCGGACGAGGGCGTCGATCGCCAGATCGTCGACCGTCTTCGGGCAGGTGGGCATGAGGTGTACTATGCGGCCGAGTCTGCTCCGGCTAGCTCTGATGACCATCTCTTGCAATACGCCAATGAGCGTCACGCGATAGTCGTGACGTCCGACAAGGACTTCGGCGAACTCGTCTACCGAATGCGTCGCGTTCATGCCGGCGTGATTCTGTTACGCCTGACGGGTCTCTCCATTGACGCAAAATGCGACCATGTTCTCGCGGTGCTTCGAGAGCGCGCTGCTGAGATTCCGGGTGCCTTCACAGTGATCACGCCTGGTGCGGTTCGCATACGAGGGGTGGCCTGAGAAAACGCCTGTCCAACAGCGCACTGAAGCAGACGAGGCCGCTGATGTGCAGTGCGGGCTTGTTCGACGGACGGTTTGGCTGCTTAGTGCGAGCGATGGCGCGGACGCTTCGCGCCGCGCCATCGGCGTTCCGGATTGTGCCTCTTGCGCGCGTCCAGAATCATGGCTTCTCCGCCCAAGAGCTTAACCAGATTCGAACTGTCATTAAGGCAAACCTGCAAAAGATTCAGGAGGCGTGGCGTGAGCATTGCGGTTAGCACCGATACTCGGGTCAAGGAAGTGTCGGTGACCGAGGAAGTGATCACTTTCAGCCTTGTGGACGGACGTGTTGTGAGTGTTCCACTGGCGTGGTCCTGGCGGTTGAGTGAAGCCACGCCAGCCCAAAGAAACAACTTTGAGATTATCGGCGATGGGTATGGAGTCCACTGGCCGGACGTCGACGAAGATCTCAGTGTTGAGGGAATGCTTTACGGAGTTCCCGCGCCGCGTCCCAAGATGTAAACCTTGCCAGACGGTCTGCGAGCAACAGGGTCGAGCCGACCCCTGAGGAGCTTCGCATCCTGCGAGAGGAGATCGATCCCGATCGCGCGATCATCGGCAGGACTGCCGCAGACTAACGACAATAGAGGTCTTTAGCTGGACTTGGGGTAGCGAATATACCCAATCCCCTTCGGCAAGATACTTCCGAACGCTGGAAGCCGGCGTTGCGTGCCCTTACCGAAAAGCTCCGCAAAACCACCCATTCCGCTCGCAAACCGGCCACCTGTTCCGATTGAACTTGGTCAGGCATTCCGATGCTTGTGCAGATGCGTAGTTGAAATCGACACGGCCATCCTGGTCAGTGTGGCCCCTGAAAAAGGCTTGAGAACCCCGGGAAGACGTTATAGAGTGCACCACGGTCGCGTGCGAGGATATTGCGGAAGGAGAGATCACATGGGCAAGTCGATGACGTCGATGATGACGGGATTCGTGGTGGTGTGCGTCGCGGGGCTCTCTGTCGGCTGGGCGCAGCAGACCACGGTCACGCTCGTGTCGCCGAAGGATGGGGACGCCATAGGTTCCCGCATGGTGATCCAGTGGGAGTTCAAGCCGGCGGGGGAGGTCACCCACATCCATCTCTACCTGGACGGGGCCAACCCGGGGCCACCGTTTGGGACCTCGATGGAACTCACGGGCCTTTCGAACGGGCCGCACATTGTCAGGATCGTCGCGGCGAATGCGCGCCACCAGGAGATCGGACCTGAGGCCATCGCGACGGTGACTGTGCAGGGCGCGGCAGCGCCGACCACGCCAGGGCCAGCCCCCAGGCGGAGCCGAGCGTACTAGCTGCTGGGCTCCGAGGGAAGCGGGGACCGGCGAGCCCTCCGAATCATGGGTGCCTCGCGACCCTCCTGTTCCTCGGCTGGCATCTCCTATTGTGCGCTGCCGTCCTCTGCTACATCCGGCCTCTTCGGTCACACCCCCTCCTGTGGACTCCCAGGATGGCAGATTCGTGGTTGTAATCTAAACTTGTGTCCTCACCGATATGGCTAAAACATACATGCAAGAATTGCTTGACAGCGAACATGAGGATACGATAGTTTGCCGCCTCCGAATATAGGTTTGGCTTGTCGGGGCTGCCGAAGGACCGCGGACGCTTATATGAGGTAAGCGCTCGCTGCCTCTTTCATAGCATCTGACACCCGTCCTAAGTTGGCGCATCGCTGGAATGCAAGGACGAAGTTCGGCGAAAGGAATGCACCCGCAAAGCGGTGGGTTCGTTGCTTTGCTCCTTAACCCACGCTGCGGGAGTGAAGCCTTTTTGGGGTTTTTGAAGACTACCGGGTCGAGCGGGGCTCATTCATCTATTCAAGCCGAACCCTGTTCTCCTGTTTTCTGTCCCGACCAAACTAGGCCAGGAATGATGAAAACTGATTTGTCAGGTTTATGTTCTTCGCTGTGCTCTTTTACTGTTTGCTGGAAGATGGTGTTAACCTCTGATTGATCTCTTCCCTCCCTTACAGCTTTGCTTACGGCCGCAAAAGCTAATGCTCCAATTGCAGGATCAGGGCGGTTCTCAGAATCAAAAAGAGCGAACACAGGCACGGTTTTCACCACCTTTAAACCGGCTGCAATTTTACCATCTTCATCGGATAGTTGGATGGTAGGCCCCGTTATACCAACATTCATCTCCAGCCGTGGTTTTTGATCGCCATCAAACATGGACAAGAAAGCGCCGTTCAAATCCCCGAACTTAGCATCATACCCTAGCTCTGCTCGTAGATCCCCCTTCTCATTGAAAACTTTCAAACCAGAGGTTCCTTGATCCATGCCTATTAGCGTTCTCAGCTTACCGTCGGGTCCAGCGAACTGTAGTGAGGTCCCCCCTGCATGAACGCCGAATACTCCTCGTAGTTTCCCTTCCGCATCGTGCAGGGTGAACTTGTAACCTGCTTCCTGCTGGCTCATTTGCGCCTGTAGAGTTCCCTTCGCATCATACATCGAAATAGTTGGGCCTGTGCTGTCATTTACTCCAAATACCAGCCGATTTTCTCCGTTCTCATCGTTTAGAATTGCCACAGGCCCATCCGGACCGCTACGGAATAACATCCGAGGCGTTGCATCTCCGTCGGTGATTATTAGGTTTTCGGTCGTGATCACTTTCTGCGCATTGGGTTCCAGCGTCTGCTTGGACGATTGCCTAGAAACAAGGAAAGCAACTACCGCTGATAACAAGACCGGGATTAGAATAGTTTCAATCATTTTTAAAATCCCTTTTTGAGCGCTAGCGAATCCACATTCGCCCCCCTACCCGCGCGAGCTGGATTCTCCCACCAAGGCAACAAATTCGTCAATAAGAATCTTCTTGCTTTAGACGCGCGTAGGGCTACACTTTAAGTCAGCGTTGGACGCCTAGTTTGGCCCGCGAAAATCCGGAGGCCAGAGAAAGGGGACCGGATGACCCCA
The DNA here is from genome assembly GCF_003044035.1 of Candidatus Methylomirabilis limnetica. Lineage (NCBI taxonomy): Bacteria > Methylomirabilota (SeqCode) > Methylomirabilia (SeqCode) > Methylomirabilales (SeqCode) > Methylomirabilaceae (SeqCode) > Methylomirabilis (SeqCode) > Candidatus Methylomirabilis limnetica. The sequence continues at coordinate 3,911 of NZ_NVQC01000015.1, read as the reverse complement.
ATGCAGAAGGCTCAGGCGCCAGGTAACTCAGCCATCTCCCACATCTTTTGCGCCCTGGCGAAATTGCCTGCAGAGTGGTATTATTCTCGCCACTTATTAATTTGACTAACATCGGTATAGCCGACTTTAACGATGCGTGATTTGCGATGGCAATCCATGAGATTGCGGGACAAGGCTTCACTCATCAGTATCTTTGGAATTGCGCCGAAGCTTTATTGTCCCAAACGGAAACCAAATCGCCTACCGATGGGTATTTTGCGATGGCGGGAATGTTATTGGCTTACTTTGCCTACGAGGCTTACTTGAATCTTGTTGGCCCGCGGATCGATGCGGAGGCATGGAAAAACGAAAGAGATTTCTTCAGTAAGCCCCCATACAGAGGAACTCAGGGCAAGCTTCAGAGGATATGCGAAAAGATTGGAATTGAAGTCGATCGTGGTAAGAGGCCCTATCAAACTATACGAGACCTCGGCAGGCTGAGGGATTTTCTAGCGCACGGAAAGCCGGATACATACGCGTTTGAAATGGACGTGGAAAAAGGCAAGGAACCAGATATGTTTCACGACCTACAGATCTACAACATGGTGAATCGCAAGAACGCTGACCGGGCGTTAAAAGATACCGAGGAGTTCATTGAATATCTTCACGCAAGAATCCCTGCAAAGCGCAATGGCGATGACACTCTGTTTAGGGGTAAGGCTCTAAAGTTTCCTTTAGCGTTGGCCTCTGGCGGGACAAAGCAGACATAGTGGAAGCTGCCAGGGTCAGACTTCCGTATACGGGGGGACATACGGTTGCACACGGGTCGCGTCCGCTAGGGTAGGCGACGGCATGACAAATGGAGCCTTAATACGGGCTATCCACTTAGGCGGCAAGAAACCGATGGGCATGTGATTCGGATCGTCGCCCCGTCAGGGATGAAGGCCAGGATCCCGTTGAGTTCGGTGCGCCTGCGCGAAGCGATCATCTGTAGGCTCCCTGGAAGCCGGGCGTGAGGCGCCAGAGTGTAGGTGAGTGGTGCTCGCTGGAACCCCGCGCCTGCCGCCGAGTGCGGTGTAGATTACACCCCCGTAATGTGGACTCCCCGGATGGCAGATTAGTGGTTGAAATCTGCACCGCGATGCCAAAGGTGATATCCCCGCTTGGAGGTGGAGTAGAGTCCCCATGGTCAGTCGGAATAGGCTGACCGCTCCTGCAGTGTTTGCCATGTTCCGGATCGTTGGAAATTTCTTGCTAAGTGCTGGATAAGGTTCTAGGATTTGGCCGAACTACTTACCTAATCAGGATAGGCAGACCCATCCCTCAATAGCCCAGGCAACTGTTCGATCTCTTGCGGAGGCAGGATGGGACGACCCATGCTATTGACCGGCCTCTGCGACCACATTAGTTTCGATCTATCCCGTCCTGTTTGGGTTTGACCATGTTTTCCTACATACACAATCAATATACAAGTTGGGCGGCGAGAGAATGATTTAGATTGCATCATGAGCGCGGGGGAAACGGTTGCTGTCGGCCTTTTTGCTACGTACGCCATTCTAAGCCAGTACGTTTTTCGCTTTCAACGCACTACGAGAGGAATCTCGCAGGAACTTCTCGACAGCGTAGACCAAAACTTAATGCTCCTCTTGACGCCAGGGTGGATGGGAGCGCTGGGCTGGACGTCCAGCCTTCTGTTCGTGATCTCGATCGCGGCAGCGTGGTGGGCCCTTGGTTGGGTTGCCGCGCTGGCGGTAGTGGCTTACGGCCTTCTTCTCTCCGCGATCATCGATGTGATCAGCCCACTTCCCACGTACTCGCACTGCTTCAACATCGTCGAGTCCACGCTCAAGGCAGCTTCGAATCCCACCGTCCGAGATCTCGCCGATCGAGTTCACGCGATTCGGGTTCATCATGGAAGATAAGGTTATGCGAACAGTTGCAGGGCCGAACATCGGGCTCCCGGAGACGGCGGGGTTGAGACGATTCACCCCAGCGGCCGCGTGGCGTTTCCCCGCCGCGCCCGAGCCAAGGCGTTAGGACCGATGATTACTTTCTATGCGAATGGTGAGCCCCATCCAGGTCACTCGCCCCTTTGGTGAAAAAACGATGCTGCTTGACCACTATGTCTCCCAGGTGCATCTCAGGAAATTCTATTCGCCGGTTCTGGGCGATCGCATGTATGCGATCCGCAAGACCGACCTCAAAGCCTTCACGCCAGACTCGGAATCGGTCTGCAAAATTATGGATGGGAGCACGAACGCCTATCTGTGGGAGGATCGGGCGATTGAGGAATTTTTGAAGACGATAGAGCCAAAATATAATGCCGCTCTGGACAAACTGATTAACAGAAAGATCGACAACGAGTGCATTTACACGATTGCCGGTTTTGTAGCCTTTGTCATTACCTGTTCGCCGGCGGGCATGCGCATTCAATCTGGACCACTCAAGAGCTGGGTAGAAACCCGCACCACCATGCTTGACGCTCAAGGGTTGTTTCCACCCCCTCCTCCTGTGTTAGCCGGTACAAATCTCACCGAACTTCTGCGCAATGGAGCCGTCGAGGTCGTGATCGATCCCAAATTTCCCCAGGCGATCGGCATAAGCTCGATCCTGAAACTCACAGTCCTCCTCGGGAATTTCAAATGGCAGATTTTACACAACAACTTCGACGATAGCCCGTTCTTCACGAGCGACTTCCCGGCCGCCATTGAGAAGACGGACGACCCACACATCTTGAATCGTATCGTCCCCCTGGCACCCAATCTTGCGCTTCGGATCATGCCAGACCGCACACTCGACAGGAGCCGATTAGACTTTGCTTTCGCGAAGTTTCGCTACCACACGCGCAACATCAGCCGTCAAGAGCTTGCAAAACTAAACTGTTTGATCGTGCGATGCGCCGAAGTCACCGTCTTCTATCGCGACGATTCTCCGTGGGTTCAACCGTTCATAGCCAAGAATCGGCATTATCGCATCGCGCCGTATACCCAGGAACTAAAGACTCCTACCGGCACGCTTCTAGTTTCGACGCAAAGAGTTGTCCCAAGCACTCCACCGGTTGAACCGACAAAAGCGAGCGCTGGATAGTTCTCATTCAGGCCCTAACTTTTGCGCGCAGTGGGCACCCGTAGCATCTTTCTGCTTTGCAGGCATCGTGGTGGCGCGCCGCTCACCGCGAACGTTGAGTCTGTAGAAAAAGTCAAAATGAAAAGCGCCACACGAAAAGCAACCTCCACATTTGACCTGTAGGTGACGATCTCGGATCGAGGGACCATTTCGGTGCCCCCAATTTGGATATTTTTTCAGTTGGTCGGGACTTTTTCTACAGACTCGTTAGGGGGCGTAACATGAATGGTGACGCTGGCTATGCTCTTAAAAAGCTCGATTTGGCCATTTTGCTTCTTGCGACGGGTAGAGGCGACGTAAGATCAAGGTTGTTAAATGCCTTTCACGCTGAGTTAGCTGTAGTCCAAGACTCGGACTTTCCCGACAATCTCCGACCCGATTGGTTGTGGATTAAGCAATGTTTGACCCGCAAGGGTCCTCGCGTGCGGGAAGATGGGACGGTTTTGATGGGCGCCGTGCAGAATACGTTGTACACAATGCACAACAAGACGGGGAGCAGGATTTCCGAGCGACTTATCGATCTTAAAGATAAATTGGAAGGGTACCTGATCGACGAGCAAAAAAACTCCCTAAACCAACCGCTCCAGCTAGCCGTTCGGCGGCGGCGGGCTCGCGGTAGCTGAAATAATAGGGACAGCGACTATTTAAAATGAGAAAATCATAAGAACGCCGACCATAAAAATTATGGCTCTTCGCGTAATCGAGTGGGTGAATTTAACATGAAATCCTCTGTAAGCCTTGTGGCATCTGGTAAAATCCGGTCTGCACCCCTTGCAGAAAACGGGAGGATTTCTCAATGGCTATTT